>JAPOLY010000044.1 GCA_029976805.1 bacterium | reverse complement strand
GTCGTGGATGAACACGGAAATGGTGTAGCGGTCACAACCACCCTGAATGGTTCATTCGGATCGAAAGTCCTCGTCCCCGGTGCGGGTTTCCTGCTGAACAATGAAATGGATGATTTCACTGCGCGTCCGGGGGTCCCCAACCTGTTTGGTCTGATTCAGGGGAAACCCAATGCCATCGCACCTGGCAAACGCCCACTCTCCTCGATGAGCCCAACGGTGTGTCTCTCCGATGGTGCTGACAGCGCTGAGAAAGTTCTGGCAGTGCTCGGAACCCCGGGTGGGCCCACCATTATTACCAACGTCTTTCAGGTCCTTTACGCCCTCGATCACCTGAAACTCTCCCCCGAACTCGCGGTCACCATGCCGAAGATGCATCATCAGTGTTTCCCCGACCGTCTGGATGTGGAGAAAAGTGTCCCACAATCCACCCGGGATCTGCTGAAAGTCATGAATCACACGATTGGCACCCGCAACTCCATCGGAGACTTCCAACTGATCAGCAGAATGTATAGATCAGAGTGGGTCGGAATCAGTGATCCAAGGGGTGCTGGGGCCGTTTCTGCTCAATGAACGCAAACTGAAACATATATGTCAGTTAAGTCATCAGTCCTTGTCTTTGCCAAGGAATATTTCCCACGCTAACATTCAGGCAAGTCAAGTTTACTAAAGAGGGAAATCCCTCCGACTTGTAATCTCATTGAGTTTACAACTTGGCGATTTGGACACTGCGATATTCAACCGATTGCCCTGCAGCTTATGCGGCAAATTCGGCTCTTTGACTGAAAACTCTTTTCTGGAGGTACCAGGTATGCGTACGAGCATTCTCGGTGGGCTAATGCTCACAGTTACGCTGCTTCTCAGTACTACTGCTGGGGGACAGCAATCATTGACCATCTCTGATGGATCAATTCTCGGGGTCGGTTCAGACACCCTGAATGTCACCATGGATTCAACGGCTGCAACGGAGGGATTCGTTCTTGCCATCGGCATCGACAATAGTCTCCTGACTGTATCCGATCTATCCACTGCAGGTGCGACCGATTCCACGGGGGCAGAACTTGCTGTACCCGAGATATTCGCTGACGGCGCAACCCTGGGAGTCGTTCTCGATGCCCAGAGTCCGTTTGACGGCCAGACGATTCCAGCAGGATCTGGAACCCTGATCGCAACGTTGACTGTTTCTGCGGCAACAGTGGTCAGTTCCGATACGGATACCTCCGTCTCCTTTACCGACGGCACCCTCAACTCTCCCGCCCTCGAGAATATTCTCGTCCAGGGAGGATTGAGTATTGGTGCGGGTCAGGGTCTGGGTCTGAATGATGGAACCGTCTCTCTGCTCGAGCCTCCTCCGGCAACGATGTACACCCTCGATTCTTCTGCTCCGGCAGACGGCAATGGAACGATTGGTGAAGCCTTCGTGACCATGGACAACAGTCTCGGTCCGGTTCAGGGGTTTGTCACTGCGGTCACTCATGATCCGGCAGTGATCACTCTGGAAGACATCGGCCTGGGAGCGGACACCCTTTCCAACGGCGCAGAATTCGAGATTTCGAACCTGTACGAGAACGGTGGAACTCTGGGAGTCGTCATGGACTTCAACCCGCCTTTCGACGGTCAGACGCTTCCTCTCGGAAACGGTATCCATCTGGCGACATACACCTACAGCTGTGTGGATTCCAACATTTACGTGGAGGGTGAAGCGGTCCCGGCGGCAGCCACCAGTCCACTGACGCTGGATAGTGGTACATTGGGAACACCTCCTCTGGACAACGTCCTCGTGATTAACGGGCTTTCCCTTCAGCCGATACTTTCCAGTGGCACCTTCACCTGTGAGCCGGTCGGCGTTCCTGCCGAAGACACCATCCTGTGGATGGAAACCGAGTTCGACACCGATGAGGGCAACTACGCCTACCTCGGCCAGACCGGTGATCTCTGCTTCTACTACAAGGACGACGACGACTACATTCAGGGTTTCACTCTGACCGTCTGTTACGACTGTGATCTGACGATCCACGAGGACTCCTGGGAGTTCAACGGCTCGATTCTTGATCAGGTTGGTATCGAGTACCTGGCCGTTCAGGTCGACGATGACTGCTCCGACGGTGAAACAGGCGAGCTGATCGTCGCACTGCTCATGGACGCCCTGCCGCCCTTCGACGGTCAGACCCTTCCGCAGACCGACGACCTCAACGAGGTACGCCTCCTGGTCGGAAAGATGCGTGTCACCGTGGACGACACTGCCGAGTGTGATGCCGAGCAACCGATCTACTGGTGCAACGACATCAACGGCAACGGCGACGTCTTCCTCTACAACAACGTGGTTATCGACTTCGAATCGATCCAGATCTACGAGCGCAACGACACCTTCGTCTACGTGGTCCCCGAGGAGATCTTCCAGCGCGGAGACTGCAACAGCGACGACAAGGTCGACCTGGCTGACTCGGCCACCATGCTGGCCAATCAGTTCAATGGTCTGCCGATTCTGTGTCCGGATGCTTGTGACAGCAACGACGACGGAGCCCTCAACATGGCGGATTCCGTGTACCTGCTGAACTGGCTCTTCAAGTTCGGTCCGATTCCTACGGCCCCTGGCCCGTATGAGGATGGTCCGGATGCCACGACCGACGATACTTTGCCGGTCTGTGACAGTGACGACACCAACTGCTGATTTCGTTTGGAATACCTTCGCCGACCTGAAATATCGGGTCGGTGGAAACACCTCCAATTCAAGCGAGTGAACAGAGTACTTGGGTACCGTGTAAAACTTGTTTGATCCCCCCCCTTCGGAAGCTCCGGCTTCCGGAGGGATTTTTTTTATCCACAACAGCCGTGCTTGCCAGCTTCGCTGATTACCGTCATCCTTCAGGTGGAGGTTTGATGAAAGCGATACTCTTCGACCTGTTCGGCACCCTTGTACCCAATCTTGCACCGGAGGTCTGGTCCAGAAGCTGTGAGGAGATCGCAGGGATTCTGGGCATTGACCCTTCTGACTATGGGAGACTGTGGTCCGAACGATTCGAGGAAAGAATGACGGGCCGGATCCCGGATGGCCCCGGCCAGTTCGATGACATTCTTGAACAGTTGAATCACTCCCTCCCGACAGAGACACGCAATGTGGCCTATCAGGCTCACCGACAAATGTTGGCGACCGCACTGCAGCCCAAGCACGATGCCATTGAAACCCTGAACGGAATTCTTGAGCGCGGTCTCAAGCTGGCTCTCGTGACCGATTGCTCCTCTGCTGCGCCAGAGATTCTTGATACGACCCCTCTGGGAAAATACTTCTCTTGCAGAGCCAGTTCTGCCCACCTCGGGACCCGCAAACCCGATCCGGTGATGTATCAACACGTCATCAACGAACTGGACGTAAATGCGAGAGATTGTCTGTATGTGGGTGATGGCAACTCCCACGAACTTCCCGGTGCCAAAAAACTGGGAATGACCACTGTCTGGGTCGACAACGGGGATAAGCAATACTGGGAGGAGCGATTTGAACCCGCGGGCGACCACACGGTTGCAGACCTGGCAGATCTGATTCCCCTTCTCGATCGTCTCGAATAGAGTTTTCAGGACCCCCAGATTTTTGGAGAGCCCGCGATGTCAGAAGAGCAAAGTCTTGAGTTCATTACCGTAGAAACCGGGTCAGATCCGACCGCTGTGGTCATCTGGCTGCACGGCCTCGGAGCAGACGGCCATGACTTTGAAGCCATCGTTCCCGAGCTTGACCTCACAGACGCCCCCCCCATCCGTTTCATCTTTCCCCACGCTCCGGTACGCCCGGTCACTATTAACCACGGAATGGTCATGCGTGCCTGGTACGACATCCTTGAAATGGACATCGACCGCAAGATCGACCACGAGGGACTGGAGGAAAGCGCAGCATTGATCCAGCGATTGATCGCAGACCAGATCTCTCTGGGTATCCCCGCAGACCGGGTGATTCTCGCCGGATTCTCACAGGGTGGCGCGATGACCTATCATGTAGGCCTCTCTCACGATCCTCCCCTTGCGGGCTTGATGGTTCTCTCTGCCTATCTGGCTGACCCCGAGGTCGCGAATCGGGAAGGCTCGGTTCCGTTGCTGTGCTGCCATGGAAACCTGGATCCTGTGGTCCCCCATGTACTCGGCAAATCATCTGCGGATCGACTCACCGAACTGGGCTGGCCTGTGGAATGGCATGATTACATGGCCCCCCATGGCCTTCATCCCGATCAGATCGGGGATATCTCCCAGTGGCTGGTGAATCGCCTCCGGTAATCGATTCCGTGGGCAAAACCCCTTACTCAGGCACTCCGTTCAGCGATTTTTGACGGAAATGCCCGGTGGGGGTGATGGCTTTCCGCCCATTGATTACAATCACCGGACTTGTCTGTTTTGAACCGTTCTTCAACGGAGGTTTTCCAATGAGTTCCGAATCACCCATGATCGACATTTTGGGCAAACCGGTGAAACGCATCGGCGTCATCGGCTCCGGGCAAATCGGTCCCGACATCGCCCTTCACTTCTCAAAGGTGTTCTCCCCCGCCGGTGTTCCGGTGGTCGTGGTCGACATCTCGGAAGACGCTCTCGAACGAGGTCGATCCAAGCTCAACAAAAAGGTCGACCGGGGAGTTGAATCCGGAGCCTTCCGCTCTGAACAGGGCGAGAAGATGAAAAATGGAGTCGTCTTCACCTCAGATTACTCGCAACTGGCTGGTTGCGATCTGGTCGTCGAAGCCGCGACAGAGGATAAGGCCCTGAAAGGAAAAATCTTTTCCCAGGTCCAGGAACTGGTCGCCGAAGACGCGGTTCTCTGTTCCAACTCCTCCCATTTGGAGCCGGAAGTGATCTTCCACGGGATTTCCAATCCTGGCAGAACGATGGTGGTCCATTACTTCTTCCCTGCGGAGCGTAATCCCATCGTCGAGATTGTGCCCGGTAAGGAAACCAATGGTGAACTTACACACGACATGATGGGCTTCTACGAAGCCATCGGCAAAATCCCGATCAAGGTCGGTAGCCGCTACGGCTATGCCATCGACCCCGTCTTCGAGGGAATGTTCCTGGCTGCCGCTCTCTTGGTCGAAGAAGGAGTCGCTTCCAGTCGTGAAGTCGATCAGGTCGCCTGCGACGTTCTCGACTACCCCGTCGGACCCTTCACCGCCATGAATCTGACCGGTGGAAACCCCATCACTGCGGTTGGACTCGACAACTACAACGAGAAGATCCACAGCTGGTACAGGACCCCTGAAATCCTGCGCAAGGCTGTCGCCGATGAAACGGCGTGGGAAGTCCCTGCTCGTGGCGAAAAGGTCGAGGTTCCCGAAGAGACCTTTGCTGCCGTCCGTGACGCCCTTCTGGGTGCATACTTCGGCATCGTCGGGGAAATCGTCGACAGTGGCATCTCCAATGTCGCTGACATGGATATGGCTGTGGAAACCGCCCTCGACGTCAAGGCTCCCTTCCGCTTGATGAATTCTCTCGGTATGGAGGAGTCACTCGCACTGGCCAAAAAGTATGCAGATGGACATCCGGGCTTCCCGGTTCCCAAGTGTCTCGCCGATCAGGCTTCGACAGGCACTCCCTTCCCGATCCCGCTCGTTCTTCGTGAGGATCATGGATCCATCGCCCACGTCATCGTCCGCAGACCCCGTCACCTCAATGCTCTCAACAATGAAGCGTTTTTGCAGATCGAAAACCATTTCAAGGAGATCAGTGGCGATCCCGCAATCGACGGAGTGTTGCTGACAGGATTTGGCGTCAAGGCGTTTGTCTCCGGTGCTGACGTCGGTTTCCTGGCAAAAATTGATTCTGCAAAGATGGGTGAGGAAACCTCCAGTGGTTCCCAGGCATCCGTTCAAGCCATCGAAGATTGCCCCAAACCGGTGATCTGTGCGATGAATGGCCTCGCATTCGGAGGAGGCAATGAAATCGCCATGGCCTGCGACGTGCGAATCGCCCGTGCCGGTCTCAAGGTTTTCGTCGGTCAACCGGAAGTCAACCTCGGCATCATTCCCGGGGCGGGTGGAACCCAGAGACTTCCCCGTTGGGTCGGAGTGGAAAAGGCTGCCGAGTTGATGCGAACCGGACGACCGATCTCTTCCGCCGAGGCACTGGCCATCGGACTCATTTCCGAGGAGGTCCCCGGAGATCCCCGTGCCCTTCGCCGCCGTGCCACCGAGCTCCTTCACGGAGCCATTCGTGGTGAGGCCCCCTTCAAGGGGATTGAAAGTGGTCCTCTCCAGACTCCCGATGAACTCGCCGAAGCGGATCTTGGACACCTCTCAACTGAGGTGGATCGCATCCTGCGGAGAGCCATCGTGGAGGGGTGCAGATTGCCTCTGAAGGAGGGGATTGCCATGGAAGCACGGTTTTTTGGGGAAGTTTGCGCAACTCAGGACATGCGTATCGGAGTCACCAACTTTCTTGAGAATGGGCCCAGAACTCCGGCAAAGTTCGTCAACGCTTAACGCAAACTCTTTCAAAATATCAACTTACGATATTTGGCGAGATTTCGAGAGGGGGCTTCCCGGCATTGCCGTGGAAGTCCCCCTTTTTCATGAATCGGGCAATACCCCCTTTTAATGGGCAAAAATCGCCAAATTCCCTCTTTCTTTTTCAGACCGGTGGCGGCTATCCTTCTAGGCGTGAGGCAAGCCTCCTGCCCTGTTCCGCACAGGGCGACATGCCAGGAAGCGTGTTTCATTGGTGTCGGTGGGGTCAGCGGAGGGCTCCTGAGCCGATTTCTTTGATTTGAACGGTACCAAGTAGGTCCTCGATCAGGGAGCTTGATCCCGGTGAGGGCAGGAAAGGAACACCATGGCTGAACATGAAATGCTTCTCGTCGGAAGCAAGGCCAAGGCTGCTCTCAAGGAGCACGATGTCAATGTTGGCGGAGATGCCCTCGATGGACTGAATAGTGTGATTCATCACTACATCCAGCAGGCAGCCAAGCGCGCCACTGAGAATGGTCGCAAGACCGTTCGTGCTCACGACTTCACCTGCTAGTCGTAGCCGTACGATCTTCATGATCGAAAAGAAGGAAGCCCGGTGTCACACACCGGGCTTCCTTCTTTTTTGCTTTCTCCGCTTTTAGACCGATCACAACCAGGGTCATGATTGAAAGGCCCTGATCTCAGGAATTTCGACCGGACTCACCTTCAAAATCTTCTTTGCGGATGTCATGCCGTTTGAGCAGGTTGGAAAGCTGCGGTCTGTGAATCCCGAGGGCCTCTGCCGCACGCGTAATGTTTCCGCCGGAGCGGAACAGTTCTGCAATAATGTATCGCTTCTCCAATGCAGCCTTTGCTTCCTTCAGGGACATTTCTCCTGAAGTCAGACTGGCCACTTCCTGATCAAGGTCCGGCTGCGATCCCGCCCGGAAAAACTCACTCCCACTCGAGGCCAGAGAAGAGATCTCCGCCGAAGCGACTGCAAACCAATGGGGCAGAACTGTCACTGCCACATTCACCGGCAGACTGAACTTTTCGCGCAAGTCCTGAAGGACATGCTGAAGGTCCTTGCAACGCTTGCGCAGATTCTCTTCACCGGTACCAATCAGGGAACAGATCAGGTGATCTCCTCCAGTGTGATACACACCATGTATCGGTTGCAGTGTTTCGATCAGACTGCGCACAAACACCTCATCTTCACGATCCCGCAGCAGCAGATCGAGACCCGGCAGGCTGATCTCCATGAATCCGAGGGGCTCCTTGTCCCTTTGGTGACGGAAGAGCATTTCGCCCAGATCGTCATCAAACGCTGCCCGTGATCCAATTTCACTCTGTTCGTATTCGAGAAGATCTGCGGTTCTGGCGAGAGCAGCGAGTTGGCCGCGGACCAGGGACATCAGCTCCCCGATCCGGTCCAATTCCAGTGGCTGGAAAGGATGACCTGCGGTCGGCCTCTCCAGGACTAGAACCGCACTGAAAAGGTCTGAAGCCTCAAAAGGAACTGCCAGCAGGCTTCTTCCCCTGAGCGAACTTCCTGCCGGGTGGCTTTCCACCCAGGCATCCCAATCCGAATCGCCACTGCGCAGGGCATTCCCTCTGGAAAGGCTCTCCTGAGCCAGCCCACCCAGTGCGTGCTGGGGCGGCAACCAGTCCTCTTCAGGTCCCATGTCCACATCCGCCAGACTCTGCCACCGACGACGGCGACGTGCTGCGATAAAGCCTCTGGGACTCGGCACGACACGACGAACCTCTTCGAGCAAACCGGCAAGAAAAGCCCTCAGCTCCTGGTGCTGTCCCAAGACCTGCATCGTCTGGAAGTAGGCGTGATGGCCCAACTCCTGAACCTGAATCTCTTCCACTGGGGTGTTCTCAGAAAGGTTGTCTGCCCGTTCCTCAGGAACTGCGACTTGGGGAACCGGCATCACTGTGGCCGTTTCCTTGCGGAATCTCATCAAGTCGGTGAAGAAATCTTTGCGGCGGCGATCATCCCGGAAGACCACTCTCATGTCCTCGGGCAAGCGCTGGGAAATTCTCTCCACCAGTGCTGAGGCACGCTCGTAATGGGTTCTCGCGCCCTCGATTTCATGGGTGGTATGGAGTACCCGGGCCATCGCGTAGTGGATCTGCCACTGCAAGGGCAACAGGGAATCGCCCGTGATCATCTGAAGAGCCTTCTCGTAGTTTTCAAGCGCCTTCTCATGCCCCTCTTCGTTCCTCTGGCGGGCGATGGCTCCCTTCAAAAGGAAACCCCGCACCAGCAAAGGCACCGACTGCAGGGATTCAGCGGTCACCATTCCGCGAGTCACGACTTTCAATGCCGCTTCGTACTGCTCCTGCTCGAAGGCGAGCTGGGCCTGATCGAAGCAACTGGCTGCAACCACTCGCTCAGAACCCCTTTTCAGGGACAGTTCTTCGGCCTTTTTCAATTCCTTGGCAGCGGCCTTCCAATCCCCTCTCAAGAGAGCGAGATTACCCTGAAGGCGATGCCCCTCAGCCTGATTCTCCGGCATGTCGAATTCCTGTGACAGGATCAGAATCTGGCGTACCAGATTCTCAACCTGTTTGCGTTCGCCAAGATCAAACCAGGTCCAACCCAAATGCAGGAATGACTGTACGATGCCTCGGGTGCTTCCCTGCTTCTCGCTGTTGGAAACACTTCTCTTGAAGTACCTCACCGCCCGGGAGTAATCCCCGGAGTGGGCGTGCAAGCTGCCGATCGAATTCAGGGTGGGAGAGATTTCAGCAGAATCTCCGATGCGTTCACTCAAGTGGAGCGCTCTGCGGAAGTAGCCCAGACTGCGCGAGAAATCTCCACTGTTGCGATAGATTTTCCCCAGAAGGTCATAGGTCGCCGCAAGTGACTTGAGATCCTGCGTCTTTTCAACCACCTCCATCGCACGGAACAGGTAACGTGCGGCTCGGAAATGCTTGCCCCGGTCGTAGTAAACCCTGCCGATGGTTCGCAACAGGGTTCCGAGAGAGACCGCATCGTCTCTTTCTTCCACTAATTCGAGAACCCGCTGGTAACTGTTCAGGGCTGCAGCGGAATCGCCCCTTGCAAGGTGAGTCTCTGCTGTGACCTCATGAATCTGACATTGCAGTGCGGTGGCATCCGGGTGGTCTTCAACCCCCGAAATCTCCTTCTGTGCCCTGAGACACAAGCTCATTGCCCGTTTGATATCGAGCCTTTTCAGGCGCAATCTCGCGCGCATCGTGCTGACCCGCGCATGGGAAAGTGGCCCTGCTGCCTCCAGCTCCACATTTGAAACCCTGTTGAGGACCTTGATCCCTTTCAGAGGCTCATTGATCTGCAGATAAATGTTGCTGAGAAACACCTGTGATTCGTAGCGAATGACCGGATCGAGATCCGACTCGGCGATGAGTGCCTTGATGTGGGTCTTGGAAGCCTGAGGTTGATCAGACTCTAATTCGATTCTGGCAAGGGTAGACAGAATTTCCCTGCGTTCCGGGGAACCCTCCTCCCCCTCCACGTGCGACAGCAGCCTGCGACCGATATCGATGGCCAGTGGCTCTGCATAGGCACTGGCGAAAAATCGCATCGCAACCATTCCGTGAGGGATGGCTGCCGGAAATTGTTCGGCAGCGCTGAGCAATTCAAAGATTTCATAGGCTCTCACCGGATCGCCACTGCGCTCGTCTTCAGCGAGCGCCTTGCCCAGGTCGGACTGAAGGCGTCGAGCAAGGTCATTCCCCAGAAATTCACGAACTCCCTGAAGGTACATCTCATGGGCAATCGAATACCGAACCTTGCCCTGGATATCCTGAATCAGCAGGTAACCCCTTCGATTCAGATCTTCCAGAACAGAGATCAGGCGCTCTTCTGTCACTGCACAGGATTTCGCCAGCAAAGCCGACTGCACCGGTCTTCTGAGCATGGCGAGATGCTCCAGTACCTTGCGCTCCAGAGGAGGAAGTGCTGCAAGCCTTCTCTCGACCAGCACTGTGGTCATCGAACTGCTACCAGCACTTTCCACCAATGCCTGAACATTCTCATGCTCGATGGGTGAGGCCACTCCGGACTCTGCCAACAGCCGGCCCAACTCGCTGATCAACAATGGATTTCCATCACAGGCATTGCGAATCAGAGTCGAAATTTCTGCGGAAACGTCACCCTCCAGCAACTCTTCCAGAAAAGGTGTCGCCTCTTCCGCCTCAAAGGCCGGTAGATCTACGGTCTGGCAGAAGGGCTGTTGCGAGAGATTTTGCAATGCCTGAATCGTCTTGCAGCTGTCCTCACCCTGGCCGTGATCGGCAAGGAGAAGTAATCTCCCACCCGGTTCCGTCGATTCCTTATCAAAGGCCTCGGCCTCGATAATCGAAGAAGCGAACTCTCCTGCTCTTCCCTCTCTGGCTCGAATATGCTTCCAATCCCGGGTATCGGTTCCTCCACCCAGAGGTCCCTCGGCAGTGCCCTGCTGACTGGAGAGGGAGCTGTTTCTGGCCAGAAACTCGACGAACTCAATGGTTCCCGGGTCACTGCGGTGAAGGTCATGAAGCACAAGAATCAGGGTTCTTCCCTGAGCCAATTCAAAGAGGATTTCACCCAGGGCCTCGTGGAACTGGATACGGCCGCTGCGACCGGGGAGAGGAAGAGTCAGGACATCCTCGCCCAACTCCTCCCGAAGTTCAGGGAAAACTCTCGCGAGAACGTGGGCATAACGCCTCCAGAGGGCCGATTCCTCTCCACTCTGGAGAATCAGATCCTTGATCAGACGCAGGACCGGCAGAAATGGAATCCCCTGTCGCTCATGACACTGGACCCTGCAACAGAGAAGGGGCAGATCGGTGTCGACCGCCTCTGTCGCCAAAGCATCCTGAATCAATCGGGACTTGCCAAGGCCGGCAGCCCCCTTGACCAGAGTCAGAGTGCAGGGCGACTTGGAGTCCGAATCCTCACGGGGATCATGGCCCTCATGAATCCAGTTCTTCAAATCCTTGAGAATCTGTTGCCGGGGCAAAAGCGTGATCGCCTCTTCCTCGGACAAACGGGTCGGTGATTCTTCACTCATGGGAGTCCTCCCTGATCGATGTCCCCTACCTTTGGGACCGTAACGAATTCTGACAATTAGGGTATCGGCAAGGACTCCGGGCGTAAAGTTTTTGGACGCTCCGAAATCACAATTACTCAGAAGACGTTATTAGGAAACACTTTAGAGATACTCCCCGTCGTCCCTACACGACGGGGATTGCTTGGACTTGTTGACGGTACGTCGAGGCACCTGCCCTGATGTGTGTAGGGAGGGACAGGCGTCTAGGTGGCAAAAAATGCGACAAAGCTCAACAAAAACTGCTGAACAACACCACTCAGCCTCCAGCATTGAGTGCATCGCAGGACCGATTCAAAACGATCCTCCGTGGTCGATCAGCACCGAATCGGATCACACCGTCCGGGGTTGGCCAGGCAAGAAGAGGGATGAGGAGTTCTTCCACACAGAGCGTGTGTGGAAACAGATCGACTTCCCCCAACTGCGCAGGCGGGACCCCCATCCCGTCGTGACCCTCAGGTCTTTCCCTGCATGCCTCCATTGAACTCCATCAGGGCTGGTAGCCCTGAGTGAGTCGATTTCCCCGAACGACGGAGGCTCTGCCGTCCAGATACCTGTGGGATCTTCCCGGGTTAGCTTTTGAAACGCTGCACCCAGCATGTTCAGTGACGCATTTCGGAACGCAAATCCGCAATTGCTACTGATCAGATCACTACAGGGACACTCTTCGCATGTATCTGTTTGGAGAGGGCTGGGAGGAGAAGGTGACGGGATGGCTCTCCGAAGAGGAATATGCCCAAGATAATTAATGACGTCAAGGCCCCGATTTCAAAGTAAAGGGACCCAGACTGGAACTCCGGTTCAATTCTTCGGGTCCAGCCGTGGCAGGCCCAGTGGTCCGGAAGCTCACCCCTTCAAAAAATGAGCCCCGGAGTGGAGACCCGCGTTTCCACTCCGGGGTAAAAGCGAAGACCTTCTTCGCTCAGAATCTGTTCTGGTACTGACGGTGGATTGTGAGCGGACGACTCTGACGGCCTTTCTCAGCCACCCAACGCCCAGGAACATGAACCTTCTCCCGTCTCATTTCACAACGAGCAGGCAGCGCGACCCTGACGGTGTAAGGCACCTGAACCGTGATCCCACAGATACCTTCATTTCTGTAACGAACTTCTGTCCTGAAACCACCAGGAACCTTGACCTTTCTGGTCACGATCTTGGTGTGGGGTGCGATCCATCTCTCAACGATCCCACAGGGCAACCGTCTCTTTTGAACCCCACCAATACAGAAGTACTGAATCTGATGGGAAGATCGGATCGGAGAAACCCTGCGTGGCAATACGCGATTGACAGGTCGAGGAGAAATTCTGCAACCTCCCTGCGTCCAGCGAACACTCCTAGAATGTCGCAAACGTTCGTCACCTGAAGATCCGGCTTCCACATTCTGTGGAGTCAGGAACAATGCGAGAAGGATGGCTGTGCATCCGAACAAGATACGGGACAACATGGCCCGCTCCTTTCCAGTGGCCCCTCACTCAACTGTTGAGTCGGAGAGGTTCACACCATGAAAGACGGAGCAGAACCGATTCTATTCAGGGGATTTTTCGATTTTTTCCGGAGGGGCAGGAGGCCCCAGAAACAGGACAGATCTTTGTGGCATGACCAGACGGCCACCATTACGCCATTCCAGTCCAGCCCACGAATTGTCCCCAGCCATCGAACGCTTTTGCCATTCATGAGCGGTTTTCGCACGGCCCAGACGATCCCACAGGGAGGAAGTCCGAATCGCCAGAGACCGATCCTGATTCAATCTCACCTGCGCTGATTCGAGGATCAGTTCTGTAGAACGCAAGCGGCCCTCTGCAAAAGCGATTTCCGCGTTCAACCAATCCCCCCATCCGTCGAGGGGATTGAGTTCCATATACCTGGCAATCGAAGACCGGGCGGAATCTGTCTGACCAGTTCTCAACTCACAAAGTGCTCTGTGGAACCACACACTGGGATCATTGGGGGTCTCCACAGACAGGATGTTCAGCAACTCCTGTGCTTTCCGGTTCTGGAGAAGATAAAGGTGACCGGCAACCCTGCTCCACAACCCAGAGACATCCAGGGCGGAGTGTCGCAAACCATTTTCAATCTCTATCCGCCCAGCGGAATCACCCTTTTCCAAAGCTGCAATACCGAGAATGACCCACGGCTCGGGACTCTCGGGTAACTCTCTGGCGGCTTTGTGAGCAGATTGACGCGCACGGTCATACTCACCTGACCTCAGACAAACCCATGCAAAATCCAAGTGGTGTCGAGGATCACTGAAACCTTCTTGTTCTTTATGATCAAAGCGCTGGAACCAACGAACCGCATGGTCTGCGAGTGGTTGTTCTTCACCATGAACCGGAAGTGGTCTGATCAACATCCCCTTCTGAAGATCCGTTCCTGATTCGAACTGATCACTGTCCGTTCCCAGAAATCGGCCCAGAACTGTTGCCAGAATGATCAAACCTGCGAACAGACCGATGCGTAAATTGCCCGCTGGGGAAACTCCACTTCCGTGAGTTCTCCCTCTTGATCTCGGTCTTTCACCATCGCGCACGGCTTCCAGCATCTTTGCGAAACCCCGAAGAGTCGAAGGACGCTTGTTCGGATCGAGGGACAAGGCATCGCGCAATAGTCCTTTCAGACCCGGAGGATTCATGGAGATCTCTGAAGTCTCCAGAACCGAACTTCCTGAAAGCAATCGATCTGCCACCTCTGTGGCATCCCGACCTGCCCACGGTGGGGAACCGACAACACACTCGTGCAATAAAACCGCAAGAGCATAAACAATCTGTGATTCCTCGATTTCAGCCTCGTAATTCGCCAGCAGGATTTCAGGGGCTATCCTCGAAGCGTGGAGATCCAGATCGAGATCTTCGCGTGAAAGAAGCCGCGAAGACAAAATTGAAAATTGACCGTCACTGCCCATCAAAATGGCATCCGGTTCGATGACCCCAACAGGGAGGCCACGCTCCAGCAGGGCACCAAAGATTCTTGCCAAGTGGGCGAATTGGCTCAGAAGCGTGTGATATCCACCGACCAACAAAACATCCCAATTGCGGTTCGGTTTTAACCGGGTCAGCGAGATACCGTCCCGAAGAGTCATCATCGAGGGGTGGAACTGGTCATGCGCCACCAGGCGCAATCCAAAGGACGTCTCATCCAGTGAGGAAAGGTGCGTCAGGGAATCCAGTTCTTGACGCCAGCGGAGCGAGCTTCCCGAAAGGCCCACTGTTGACTGGGATGGGGAACGGAACTGCCGGAGATGAGTCTTTTCCTTTTGAGAAGAATCCCCAGTGGCATCCACCGAAGGAGTGGATGCACCCAAATCTGGAGTTTCGACACCATCACCGTTTACCAAGAGAATCCCCCTCCCCGGTGAATGTTGCACCGGGGAGGGGGACAGAACAACCTGACAATGGCAGGAGAAACAAAGTTCTCAGTGTCTTTCGTCAGGATCCTTCAAGTCCCAAGAGGCCCGGATCCACGTCCGGTGGCAGCTGGGATTTCTCTTCCTTGGAGTCATCTGCGGAAGATTCATCCGCAGCCACCGGCGGAGCGGCGTTTTCACGAAGCACCTCTGGCAACGGAAGGTCCATCAGCTGATAGATTTCCTTGTCGTTGAGCACTTCCTTCTCCAACAACTCACGGGTCAAGAGTTCCAGTTTCTCCCTGGATTCCCCAAGGATTCTCAGGGCACGCTGGTAGGAGTCCTCGAGCATGGTCCGAATCTCTTCGTCGATCATCATCGCCGTGTGCTCACTGAAGTTTTTCGCCTCACCCAGCTCCCGGCCAAGGAAGACATGTTCTTCACCCCTCTTGAATGAGACGGGGCCCATTTTTTCGCTCATTCCCCAAAGGCAGATCATTCTCTCTGCAAGGCTGGTCGCCTGCTCCAAATCGTTGGATGCCCCTGTGGTGAACTCCTGGAAAACAAGGTCCTCTGCGGCCCTTCCCCCCAACAGAATTGCGATCCGGTTGAGCAGGTAAGTCCGCGAGTAATTGTTGATATCTTCCATCGGCAGTTGCTGAGTGACCCCCAGTGCCCGGCCGCGGGGAACGATGGTGACAGAGTGCACCGGATCCGTCTCAGGAAGAAGAAGAGCAAGAAGGGCGTGTCCAGCCTCGTGATAGGCAGTCAGTTCCTTCTCCTTCTCACTCATCGCCTCATCCCGCAGTGTTCCCAATTGGATCTTGTCCTTGGCACGCTCGAAGTCGCCATGGGTAATGCGTTGGTGCCCCCTTCGAGCGGCCATCAAGGCTGCTTCGTTGGCGAGGTTTTCCAGATCCGCGCCGGAAAACCCGATGGTTCCGCGGGCGAGAGACTCCATGTCCACATCGGAAGCGAGGGGCATATTGCGGGTGTGGACGCCCAGGATCGCCTTTCGGCCATCTTTCTGCGGACGCTCTACCACCACCTGTCGATCGAAACGCCCGGGGCGGACCAATGCCGCATCCAGCACATCAGGACGGTTGGTCGCCGCAAGGACGATCACGGCCTGATTCGATTCAAAGCCGTCCATTTCAGAGAGGATCTGGTTGAGGGTCTGCTCGCGCTCGTCATGGCCGCCGCCCAGTCCCGCTCCCCTGGAACGCCCGACCGCATCGATCTCATCGATGAAGACGATACAGGGCGCACTTTTCTTGGCTTCGTCAAACAACTCGCGAACCCGGGATGCACCCACACCGACAAAAAGCTCGATGAACTCGGAACCGGAGATGGAAAAGAAGGGAACTCCCGCTTCGCCTGCAACCGCTCTGGCGAGCAGGGTTTTGCCGGTTCCAGGAGGGCCCACCAACAGGACTCCCTTGGGAATTTTCGCGCCCAACTGGGTGAAACGCTCGGGTTCCTTGAGGAAGTCCACCAGTTCCTGCAATTCGGTTTTCACATTGCGAAGGCCGGCAACGTCGTCAAAGGTGACCGATCCCTCACCCTTCTCGAATTTTTTGGCCTGATTGCCTGCAAACTTGCCGAAGATCCCCGGCCCCCCCATCTGTCGACGGAGGCGATTGCTCATCCACCAGAAAAACAGCAACAGGATGATGAATGGGACGATACCGGAAACCAGCACCTGCCAGCCGGGCGTCGTGTTGTCACGGAAGGTGACAGGCACGGTGTATTCGGCGCCCAGTTTGTTGAGGTCAGTTTTCAACTCACCGGGAATAACCGCAAAGATCTTCTGGGTCTCGAGACTGTTTTCAGAATCGATACCGGGCTGGTCGACGGTCACCTTGCTGCGCAGGATCGCCACGAAAACTTCCTGCTCCGCCTCGGTAACACTTTCCACATTGCCACGCTCGACCTCGCCGAAGAGACGGTTGGCTTCCACCTCGAGAGCGCCGATTTTCAGCTTGTCACTGAACAGGTTGGTCAGAGTGAATACCCCGAGGAGGATGACCATCATCCAGAACCAGGGTCTCTGGCTCCAGGAAGGTGGAGACTGTTCATTCTCATCCAGCTCGTCAGGGTCGTTGGGATCGGAATTTCTTCGATCGGGATCTCTCAAGTCTTGCTCCTCTGTCACTGGAATGCTGCGGCTCTGTGCATCCCATGATGAAATGAACGTCCCCGGACACGAGAACGCCGTTCCCGGCTTGATCCGTTGAAGACCCTCTCGGGAAACTTCACCGTCGCCACCCTCAGTTCAACGAGGACGCCGATCACCGGGTTCCGGAATCCAGTGGATTGTTCCGGGCCTAATATAATGCCAGATCGCGGGCCGCTTGTGCCACTTTCTCTGGCTGGGGAAGGATCACTTCCTCCAATTCGGGTGCATAGGCCACAAAACAGTCCATGGCACCCACACGGCGAACGGGAGCGTCCAGATGATCAAACAATTCATCCTGGATTCTGGCTGCCAGCTCGGCCCCATAACCCCAAGATAACGACTCCTCGTGGACGATCAGGACCTTGTGATTGCGTTTGACTGATTCCTCGATGGAATTCCAATCGTAGGGAGCCAGTGTTCTGAGATCGAGGATCTCCACCTCGATCCCTTCGTTCGCCAGAGTTTTGGCTGCGGTCATGCACCGGTGAACCAGAGCACCGTAGGTGACGATGGTGAGCCGGTCCCCCTCACGCACCTTTGCGGCCTTGCCAAAGGGGATCATGAAGTCGGGTCCTGGGTAGGCTCCCTTGTTGTGGGTCTGTCGATAGAGATGCTTGTGCTCGAGGAAGATCACCGGGTCCTGACAGCGAATCGCGGTTCGCAGCAGTCCATTGGCATCGGTGGCGTTACTCGGCATGACCACTCTCAAACCGGGGATGTGGGTAAACAGGGTTTCCGCAGACTGACTGTGGTAAACCGCTCCTCCACGAAGGTAGCCACCGCTGGCGACCCGGATCACGACTGGACAGCTGTCCGCACCTGCAGAACGCCAGCGCAACAGGGCCAACTCTGAACGGATCTGGTGATAGGCGGGCCAAATGTAATCGAGGAACTGGATCTCCACGACCGGCTTGAGACCACGAACGGCCATTCCGATGGCACGGCCAACGATATTGGCTTCCGCAAGTGGTGAGTTGTAGACGCGATCGCCACCGAACTCTCTCTGCAAACCAAAGGTCGCCTTGAAGACTCCACCCTTGCCCTTGACCTCTTCGAGCACCTCACTGCGACTGGCGTCAGCAACATCTTCACCGAAGACATGAATTCGCGGGTCACGACGCATTTCGTCACGCATCGATGCATTGATCATGTCGACCATCGTCGTCGGGGCTGCCCCATCCTCGACAACCGCAGGCGACTCAAAACGGTCTGAAGTCGGATCGACGGTGGGCGAGTAAAGATGATCCAGCACCGTTGAGGCATCCGCCTGCGGTGCGGCCACGGCAGCATCCGATGCTGCTCTCACCTCAGCCTTGATCTCCTCACGAATCTTTTCGAGGGTCTCCTCGTCAGCGAAACCGTTGTCGATCAGGAACTTGGGGAAGGAATGCAGGGGGTCACGGGGCTCTTCCTCTTCGCGCTCACTGGAAGGACGGTAGAGGCGCTCATCGTCGGAAAGACTGTGACTGTAGGGGCGCACGACCTTGGCATGCACCAGTGTCGGGCCGCTGCCCTTGCGCATATCCGCCACAACCTTGGTCAAGAGTGCATGACAAGCCACCGGGTCACAGCCATCGACTTCATGGACGTCGAGACCGGGGAATCCGAGAACGAGACTCGAAATCGATCCACCGGGAGTGTTGACCTCCACAGGGACACTGATGGCGTAGCCGTTGTCCTCGACGACAAAAAGAACCGGTAACTCCAAGTTGCAGGCGGTGCTCAGGGATTCCCAAAACTCGCCCTCACTGGTCGTGCCATCGCCGACCGAGACATGGGCGATTTCGCCATCGGACCAGTCATCGATCTGCTCACGCAGCGAGGCATCGTCCTTGCCCTTTTTCCATGCTTCTGCAGTTCCCACCGCATGAAGACATTGGCTACCGGTACAGGAGGACTGATTGACCACGTGCAGATGCTTCGCTCCCCAATGGGAAGGCATTTGACGACCGGCACCGGCAGGCTCGTCATGGGCAGCGGTTCCCATCTTGAGCATCTCTGTCGGCGTCAGGCCCAGCTGGAGCATCAGTGCGCGATCCCGGTAATAGGGGAAGAACCAATCCCGCTTCGGATCGAGAACCCTGCCGAGAACAGTGTTGATGGCTTCATGGCCACAACCATTGATCTGGAAGAAAATCTTTCCCTTGCCCTTGAGACGAATCTCTTCGTCATCAATCTCCCGGCTCAGGAACATGTTTCTGTAGATGTCGAGAAGGTCATCCTTCTCCAGTCCATGCAGATCCACTTTTGGCTCCTCTGACTTCCGGGGACGCCCGGGAGATTTCCGGTTTTTGTTTTTTTGAGTCGGCATGTCGGTCCTGACCACTCCCCAGGATCTGGAGAGGCTGGGCATTATCCCTCACTGGGCATGATCCCCCGGTATGACCCCCCGGGGGGCTATAGCGAACTCTGGCCATTCTAGGGTCCTCAAGGCCGTCATTCAACGAGACCCGATCCTTCCTCTTTGCTGGATGGACAGGGGCGATTCCGGGTATCGTTCAGGAACCCGTGCCCGGAAGTTGTCGATCCAGATCACCCCCTCCAGATCACACTCTCCCTCGCACAGACAAGATCTCTGGAATGAAGGTCCCGTCACCGACGGGCAGGAAGGAACCTGAAATGGTTGAGAAGATCGGCAGTTTCGATGTGGCGGTCGTCGGCGGTGGACCCGGTGGTTATGTGGCTGCCATCCGTGCCGGCCAGCTGGGAATGTCCACGATCCTCATCGAAAAAGATCCACAACCTGGTGGAACCTGTCTTCACAGGGGCTGCATTCCAACCAAAGCCCTCCTGCAGAGTGCTCACGTGCTCGATGTGGCCAAAGAGTCCTCCTACTTCGGTATCCAGCTCGACAATCCTTCAGTCGATATGGAGGGAGTCCTCTCCTTCCAGAAGAAAATCGTCCAGAAAAATGCCAAGGGTGTCGAATACCTGCTGAAGAAAAATGGCGTCACCACCGTCCACGGAACCGGAAGGCTGGATGGCCTCAACTCGATCCGGGTGGTGATCGACGATCAAACCGAAAAAGTGGTCGAGGCAAAAAACATCATCCTTGCAACCGGCTCTGTCGCCGCTCGACCCGGATTCCTCGACTGGAGCACCGACAAGATCATCACCAGTGATGAAGCTCTCAAGCTCGATTCAGTTCCTGGCAAAGTGGTCGTTCTCGGTGCCGGTGCAGTGGGCTGTGAGTTCGCCTCGATCCTGAACTCCTTTGGCAGTGACGTCACCATCGTCGAAATGATGGATCGCCTGTTGCCCATTGAAGACCATGAGTGCTCCGCTGAACTTCAACGCTCCTTCAAGAAGCATGGCATTCGCAGCATGGTCTCCACCAAACTGGAGAAAGCGACCCCGACCGCCTCTGGAGTCGATCTGGTGCTGACTGACGGTAATGGCAAAACGGAAGAGATTCATGCTGACATTCTCCTTTGTGCCATTGGCCGCAAGCCGGTGACGGATGCCCTCAAACTGGATCAGGTCGGAATCAAGACCGAAAACGGTTTCATCCCGGTCAACCCCGACCAGAGCACCACACGTCCGAACATCTTTGCGATCGGTGATATCGTTCATGGCACGGCCCAGCTGGCCCACGTCGCCAGTGCCGAAGGCATCATTGCCGTGGAATCGATCGCCGGAATGCACACCCAGCCGATCGTCAATGAGCGGGTTCCGAATGCGACCTACTGCCATCCGGAAGTTGCCAGTATCGGCCTGACCGAAAATGCCGCCCGTGAAGCAGGGCACGAGATCAAGGTCTCCAAATTCCCTCTCTCTGCCCTCGGCAAGGCGGGCATCGTCGGCAAAGCGGTCCCCGGGTTCTTCAAGATCATCGCGGATGAGGCCTACGGAGAAATCCTCGGTATCCATATCGTTGGCCCCCACGCCACCGATCTGATCAGTGAAGGCTGCGCCATCCTTGGCCTCGAGGGAACTGCCGCTGACCTGGCCCACATCATTCACCCCCACCCCACCCTTGGCGAAGGCATGATGGAAGCGGCTCACGGTCTCGTGGGTGGCGCCATCCATATGTAGGAGTTTTCTTGGCAGAAACCATCACCTACCTCGAGTCGCTGCAACGTGGACTGAAACAGGTTCTTCGCGAAGATCCTTCCACCTTCATCATGGGGGAAGACATCGGAGCCTACGGGGGAGCCTTCAAACTGACCGATGGCTTTCTCGAAGAGTTTGGTGAAGACCGCATCATCGATTCGCCCATCGTCGAGACGGGACTGGTCGGCGCAGCAATCGGGGCGGGAATGGCAGGATTCAAACCCATCGTTGAAATGCAGTTCATCGACTTTATCTCCTGCACTTTCAACCAACTGACCAACTTTGCCGCCACCTGCCACTTCCGATGGGGCCAGAACGTCCCGATCGTGGTCAGAGGACCATCAGGAGGAGGGGTTCATGCGGGCCCCTTTCACAGCCAGATGGTCGAATCCTTTTTCCTCAACACGCCAGGTCTGAAAATCGTCGTTCCTGCGACGGTGAGTGACGTTCACGGCATGCTTCTGGGTGCTGTCGCAGATCCCAACCCGGTGCTCTTTCTGGAGCAAAAAGGACTCTACAGAACACTCAAGGAAGAGGTTCAGGGAACTCCTGAAGCGATCGCCCCCGGGCGTGCCCGGATCCATCGCCCGGGAGACCGGATCAGCATCATCACCTGGGGTGCGATGCTGCACCGCTGCACCGCAGCAGCGGAAACCGCACAACGGGAAGACGGGATCTCCTGTGAGGTTCTGGACCTTCGGTCCCTTTGCCCCCTCGACCTCGAAGCGATTCGGGAGACGGTGGCCAAGACCGGCAAGGTGCTGGTGATCCACGAGGACAATCTGACGGGTGGTGCCGGCTCGGAAATCGCGGCGAGGATCGTTGAGGATTGTTTCGAAGATCTGGATGCACCGGTCCGCCGGATCGCCGCTCTGGACGTCCCGATCCCCTACGCCGGGGCTCTCGAGGACGCCTCCCTGCCTGACGAGAAAAGAATCCTCGAAGAGATCCGCCAGCTGTCCGCATGGTAGGCAGCGCAGGACACTTCCCTGATTGCAGGGAATGGCCCCCACGACGGGATTCAACGAGTCCAGAGATCTGAATCCTTCAACGAATCTGCCAATTTTCATCGCCCGGCACCTTCAACTCCGGTGGTTGCCCGAAGGGCTCCCGGGTATGATTTCCATCGTCTGATGGACGGTTGTGTCACTCCATCATTTCGGGGGATCGGGCATCCATTTCCGCTCTGCTCCCGAGTCGAATGATTTTGAAAACGTGGATTCAGAAACTGGATTCAGGAAGAAGTGAGCATTATGGCAACTGAAGTGCTGATGCCCCAAATGGGGGAATCGATCGCTGAGGGAACACTGACCCGCTGGTTCAAACAACCGGGTGACGTCATCCAGCGAGATGAGCCTCTCTTTGAAATCTCCACCGACAAGGTCGATGCGGAAGTCCCCGCCCCCGCGGATGGAGTTCTGGAAAAGATCATCGTTGAAGAAGGCGCCACCGTTGAAGTGAACACGGTCGTCGCCATTCTTGGCAGTGGAGATGGAGCTGCCGCGGCACCCGCAGTGGAAGCGGCTCCCGTGGCGGAAGCCACCCCCCCGCAACCCGCAGCTGAGCCCGCCCCTGTTGCGGAGCCCGTCGCTGCCAGCGAACCCGCTCCCGCCGCCGCACCAGCGGCCAGTGGTTCGCTCACCGATGTGCCGATGCCTCAAATGGGTGAGTCGATTGCCGAAGGAACCCTGACCCGTTGGTTCAAACAGGCGGGTGACACTGTCGAGAGGGATGAACCTCTCTTTGAAATCTCGACCGACAAAGTCGATGCCGAGGTTCCCGCTCCCGCGAGTGGAGTCCTTGCAGAAATTATCGTCGAAGAGGGAGTGACCGTGGAGGTCAATACTGTCGTCGCCAGGATCGGTGAAGCAGGAGCTGCCAGCGCAGCCACCCCCGCTCCCACACCTGCTGCAGCACCCGAACCTGTGGCTGCCGCACCTGCTGCCGCACCTGCTGCCGCACCTGCCGCTGCTCCGACTCCGGTTCCTGCGCCGCCAACTCCCGTACCTGCACC
>JAPOLY010000147.1 GCA_029976805.1 bacterium | reverse complement strand
GACATCGTTTGTTCTGCGGATCCGGCAGGCTTCACGCTTTTTTACGAAATCCTCATGGCGACAGAATCACTGCTGGATTCCAATCAGGGCGTCTTTGCTGAATGAAATCGAGGCTGACATGACATCCCCCTCCGAAGAGCTTCACTGGGATCCTGAAACGGTCCGCAAGAATGCCTACAAGGCGGTCGACTGGGTCGTCGATTATCTGAGCGGTGTGGAATCGCGCCGCGTCTATTCTGACGCCGAGCCAGGATCGATTTTTGAAAGCCTTCCGGCGGCCCCTCCGGAAAAGGGCGAAGATTTTGACTCGATCCTGAAGGACATGGACGAAGTCGTAATGCCGGGTCTGACCCACTGGCAGCACCCGTCCTGGTTTGCTTTCTTCAATGCGAACACTTCCGGGCCGTCCCTGGCCGCGGACATTCTCAGTTCGGGCCTCGCGGTTCAGGGGATGCTGTGGCAGACCAGCCCTGCCTGCACCGAAGTGGAAACCCGCATGATGGATTGGCTTCTCGACCTGCTCGGTCTTCCGCAGGAGTTTCACTCCAGCGGTGCCGGTGGCGGAGTGATTCAGGATACGGCGTCCAGTGCGACCCTGTGTGCCCTGATTGCGGCCCGGGAAAAGGTCTCCGGTTTTGCCGTCGATCAGGATGGAGTCACGGAAAAGATGACGGTTTACGCTTCCGGGCAGACCCATTCATCCATCGAGAAAGCGGTGCGCATCGCCGGGCTCGGCAGTCGTCAGTTCCGTCAGGTCGCCACCGATGCCGATCTTCGACTGGATCCCGCCGATCTCGATCGACAGATCACGGAGGATCGGGCACGGGGACAGATCCCGACGATGGTGGTCGCCACGGTGGGGACGACTGCGACCACGGCGGTGGATTCGGTTTCAGAGATCGCCGAGGTGTGTCGCAAACATGATGTCTGGCTGCACGTCGATTCCGCCCATGCGGGGACCGCGGCCATCGTTCCCGAGATGCGCTGGATTCACGATGGGGTCGAAGATGCGGATTCTTTCACCTTCAATCCCCACAAGTGGATGTTCGTCGGTTTCGACTGCAACGCCTTCTGGGTCAAGGATCGTCAGGTGCTCGTCCAGGCTCTCAGCGTTTTGCCCGAGTATCTGCGCAATGAAGCCACCGAATCGGGGAAGGTCATCGATTACCGCGACTGGCACATTCCCCTCGGTCGAAGATTCCGTGCCCTGAAGCTGTGGTTCGTGATGAGAAGTTACGGGGCAGAGGGCCTGCGTCAGCTGATCGATGAGCACTTGCAGTGGGCGCGCTGGTTTGAAAAGCAGGTCTCAGAAGATCCCCAGTGGGAAGTGACCCACCGCCGCACCATGAATCTGGTCTGTATCGCTCACAAAGATGGCTGCGATCGGACCGAAGCCATCGCCAAAGCCCTGAACAGCGAGGGACAAATCTCCGTGACCCCAACGACAGTGGAAGGTCGACGGATCATTCGATTCTGTTTTGGTGGGACGCAGACCCGCATGGAGCATGTCGAAGGTGCGTGGGAAGCGTTACAGAGAGCGGCCCGATAGATTCGTCAGAAAATCAATTAGCGGGTACGGATGTACTCGGGATGACGATCCCGGTCACGGACAACCCGTCCGAAATGTAGTCACTCTTCAGCTTCTCGAGCTGGGGGCGGATATCCCTGCCGAAAAGATTGACCAGTTGTCGTTCATCGACGTTGTCGATCCTTTGAACCATCAACGCTTCCGCAGCGGACGTCGGATCATGCATCGAGGTTTCATCGTGAACCCGTGCGATGCCCAAAAGACCGCCAAAGGTTTCGCGGGCACTCTGCATGTCGCTCAGTTCGACCGATGACTGCAGCCCATATCGAATCGCCGCATCGAGGCGAGCCTGGGCTTCGAGAAGAGCGGTGCGGGGATCCTTGCTGTCGGCGGCGATGGGCACGGTGATCGTCAACAGCTCCGGATTGACGGTGGGATCCCAATCGATGGAGGACGGGTCGGTCTGAAGGATGCGCAGGACACGGGGAATGAAAAGCCCCAGCGCCAGAGACTCTTTGGTTCCCGGTGAGGGCACCCGCCAGCTGCGGACGAGTGCACCGGGGACCTGGGGCAGATTCTTTTTGACGCCGATATCCCCGTACAGTGCCGGCTTGGGAGTGACCTTTGCCACCGGCTTTCCGGCGGGAACTCTGGCAAGTTTGCGGCGGGCAACCTCCAGGGTGGGTGCCGGGTCATGGGGGCCAACGATGGCGATGTGCAGGTTGGCCGGAGTGAAAGTTTCCTGACGCAGTTTTTCCAGGTCTTCAAGACTGAGAGGCCCCAACTGGTACTGGCCTCGCGGACCGGAGTTTTGCGGAAGCAGGCGATCGAGAACACGATCATGCAAGCCGGGGACCAGAGTTTTCAGCTGCTGCTTTTGTGCCGCGAGCAGATCTCCGCGGACCCTACCCACCAGGGATGCATCGGTGAGTTTGAATTCCAGGCGGTCGACGATTTTGTTGAGG
>JAPOLY010000150.1 GCA_029976805.1 bacterium | reverse complement strand
CCCCGCCGGGTCCTGCCCACGGGGGTTCCGTTCCGGACCCCCGCCATGCTCCCGTTGGTGGAGTAATCCACAGAGACGACCTCGGTCGAGTTCACAAAGGTCAGAGTGGTTCCGCCGGTGAAGCTGTAGACCACACCCAGTGTCCAGCCCGAGCCATCCAGATTGCTCTCTGCAAAATCCGCAGCGAATCCAAGGGTCACGTTGACAGCGGAAGCTTCCACTTCAGGTCCGTTGGAAAGACCCATGGAGAACCCCTGGGTAACACTCGGGAATGCAGCTCCGGCGGCACTGTTGTCCACCTCCGAGATGTTGATCCCCACACTCACAGATGAGTTGCCGTCAGCAGGATTGTAGTTACCCGTCACGTTTCCTGCGGAGTAGGTGAACTCCGGATCGGGCACAAACAGAGGCTCGAGGATGATGGTTCCATCGACAAAGTTGGGAACCAGAGATCCCCCATTGACCACTGCGACGTTGGCGACCGGAGGAGAACCGAGAGTATCAACAAAAGTCAGGGAAGTGACGGTGGCATCCGCATTACCGGCGAGTGCGCCGGAAACGGTGTCGTAATCGACACTGATCACGTCGACAGCACTGTCGAATGCGAGAACCGTACCACCCGTGAATGAGTAGACCACTCCAGCGGTCACACCGTCGGCGAAAACAGAAGATTCAGCAAAGTCTGCGGAGAAAGGCAGGGTAATGCTGATTGCTGTCGGTGAAAGAAGTGCCGGGTCATTCCCCAAGCCCATGGAGAATCCCTGGGTGTCATTCGGGAACGGAGCACCGAGCGAGCTGTTGTCAACTTCAGCAATACTTGCAGTAGCCGTAAAGTTGCCGCTTCCACTGTCGCCATTGTAGGAAACAGTCTGATCCGCAGTAGCGTAGGTAAACTCAGGGTCGGGAACCCCCACCACGTCGACAGCACCGGAGTTCTGCGTCGGAGCAACAGAAGCTCCATTGACCACGATGACGGTCTCCACTGCAGGAGAGCCAAGGGTGTTACAGAAATCGATCGTCGTCGATCCTTCAGCCACACCATCGTAGTCAACAGTGAGCATTTCAAAAGCAGACACGTCACCCACAGTTGCACAGCCCGTGAAGCAGATCACGACTCCCTGAGTTACTCCTTCGGCAAAAACACCGATCTGATTAAAATCAGGAGCAGATCCGTTTTTGGAAGTCTCGGTATCCGCACCACTATTCGCGGCTGTGGTGACAAGGAAAGCGGTGTCATTGCAAATACCCAAAGACCAACCGGCAATCACATTGCCAGTGTTGTCCATGGTCAAAGCAAGGGTTCCACCACCGCCTTCAGGAATCGTTCCACTTCCAGCATTAAAACTTGTGTCCTGTGCGGTGACATTCCCTGAAATAACAAGAGCCAGCACAAGAGCACACCAAATTGAATTCTTCATCCTCTTCACCTCCTCCATCCCTATCTAAAAAAATCGGTGCGATGAATAAAGTCACCGCACCGATAATACTCCAACGTCAGAGGTCAAAACAGAAAGAAAGGCCTCTGCGCCCTTCTCCAGCCAGAAATCTGATTTCTTCTGTCCTATAAAGCTCCAGAATCGATCCACGAACCGATCAATTCAATGGTCGCTTCATCAAGGCAGGAACCGGAAGTCTCGCAGAATCGCGGCATCTGCCTTCCGCAACCATCCGGAGTGCCGTCACCGTCGGTATCTGGGCAGCAACCCATGTCCAATACATCGGGATCGAGGTGAGACCCCTGGATCTTTCGGAACAACCAGCTTCCTTGACGGTCACCAGGGTTCACGAAGTTCATGGAATCGCATTGTCCTGAGGGTATGCCGACGATGTTGTCGTAGGCATCTTCCGTCAACTGCAATCCGAAGGATGGACCACTCCCCTGAGCTCCACCAGGAGCATGACAGGGAACACAAGAAGATGTCAAAATCGGCTGAATATCCGCAACAAAGGTTGCTGGAGCAGAGCCACCACCATCTGCGCAGCCAGAAGAAACACAGTCTTCCGGAGTTTGATTCACCTCTTGACCACAATCCGGGAAGGGTGCAGAGGGCATCATTCCGTTCATGAAGCGGTACATGAAGATGAAGGAAGCATCGGCAATATCAGCCACTCCATCTGCATTGGCATCACTTGCCAGTGAACAATTGCTCTCAGGGCCATTCAGGAACAGTTCGTAGATAATCCAAATACCATCTGCGATGTTCACTTTGGCATCCGCATTTGCGTCTCCACGAATAAAATCGATGGTCACAACCGGGTTCAGGGTGATCGCACCATCTTCAAAAGCCGCATTCAGGGAAGCGCCATTCACTACCATGACATTGGCAACGGGTGGGGAACCCAGGTCATCACTCCAGCTCAGGGTT
>JAPOLY010000118.1 GCA_029976805.1 bacterium | reverse complement strand
TCGTTGTGACCACGAGCCATTTCTGCGGTGAAGGAATCCGTGATCACGGCTGCGCGGACACCTGCATATTTGTTGGCCGTCATCGCCATTCCCTGACCTGTACCACAGACCAGAATGCCGATTTCCGCATCGCCGGAAGTGACGCCAGCGGCAACATCATGGGCGATATCGGGGTAATCGGCCTTTTCGTCTGCATTCGACGGACCCATGTGCTCGACTTCCCAGCCCCGATTTTCGAGAACTGCGGCGACCGCTTTTCTCCCGTCGATTCCTGCATGATCTGAACCAATGAAGGCTTTCATGGCTTGACGATCCTCTCCAGCCATTGATGAACGATGGCGTTTTTGATTTCAGAAGCACAGCTGCGATAGATTTCAATGGGACCGCCGACTGGATCGGCGACTCCCGTGGGATTGATCATGAACAACTTGTCGAGGATTTCATCCTCTCCCTGACAGGCATGGCGGATACCTTCGAGATGGTTTGGCGCCAGAGCGAGAACCAGGTCGGCAGATTCGAGCATTTCATGGCTCAGTTGCCGGGAGACGTGTTCTTTTGCGTTCGCATTCATCTCGCTCATGACGGTGACGGCGTGACCACTGGCAGGTCCTCCTCCAGAGTAGAGAGCTGCGCTTTCCACGTGATAGCCATGAGAAGACAGTTCTTCTGCCGGTACACCTTCCCTGTCTGCGATCAGTTGTTTGCACAAGGCTTCTGCCATCGGGCTTCTGCAAGTGTTGCCGGTACATACGAAGAGGACCCTGAATTCACCCAAGGCCTTGCTGATCATCGATCTCGTAATCAATCCCTGGCGGAGAATCTCGAATGCCCCTCTGGAATCAAAGCGGATGATGGTAGAGGCCTCCGCAACCTTGCAGGGGCCGCCGTCGATGGCGATTCCCACCTCACTGCCGATGCTGTCGACAGCATCCTTGCAGTTGAGAGGGGGGGCTGCTCCACGGCGATTGGCACTGCTGGCAATCAGCGGACCCGTCTGTTGAATCAACTCCCGGGCGATCGTGTTTGCAGGACAGCGAACACCCACTCCGGAATCGCTGCCGTCGGGAAGTATGACGGTCAGTGGACCTGGAAAAAATGCATCGATGACGTGGCGAATCCTGTCGGGGATCTCTGTTACGAGTGAGTCCAACTGATCCAGTGATCCGATATGAACTGTGAAGGGCTGGTCAGCGGGGCGCTCCTTGGCGGCGGCGAGTTTTTCGCGCGCTCCAGCCATTCCATGAACAGTTCCGATTCCATAAACGGTTTCGGTAGGAAAGATCACGAGATCTCCCGCAGTGACAACGCTTGCCGCTTCACGGAGAAGATCGGGATCCGGGTTTTCACTGTCCAGAGTCAGGGTTCTGGGTGTCACGGGAGACCACATTCCATGAAGAGGACTACTGTATGAGTCACGCTGCACAAATCGTTGATGCAATTCTGCCACCCGCAAGATCAGAGGACAAGCAGGATCAATCGACAAGTCTCGGGGTTGAAAGTTACTGTGATCTAGACTGCGGCGTGGTAGGAGGATCGTACGAGTGGTGCAGACTCCACCTTGATGAATCCCAGGTCAGTGGCGAACTTTCCGAGGTCTGAGAACTCCTCGGGGGACCAGTATCTTTTCACGGGAATATGGCGGTCAGAAGGTGCCAGATATTGGCCGAGATTGATTCGCCGTGCTCCAGCACGGTACAGGTCCTCGATGGTTTCCCTGACTTCCTCATCTTTTTCACCAAGACCCAGAATCAGGCTCGATTTGACCCGGTCCCCGCCGATTCTATCTGCGGCAGAGGAGAGCAGTGAGACTGAGTGGTCGTAGTTGGATCCGGGTCTGGCCGCCGGGTAAAGACGGCGAACGGTTTCAACGTTGTGTGAGAAGATGGTCGGATCGGCACCGAGAACCAGATCGAGCCCGAGTTCCGGTGCGGGCCGGAAGTCAGGGACCAGTACTTCCGTGGTTGCCTCCGGCAGCTTTTCACGCAGGGCCTCAAGGGTTCTGGCGAACTGACCGGCCCCCCCGTCTTCCAGGTCGTCACGATCGACACTGGTAATCACGACGTGTTTGAGGTTCAAGTTTGCTGCAGCCTCTGCCAGCTCCCGGGGTTCGTCGGGGTCTACCGGCGTGGGGGAGCCCTTGCTGACCGCGCAGAAACCACACTTGCGTGTGCAGACCTCCCCGAGAATCAGAAAGGTTGCCGTTCCCATCTGCCAGCATTCGTAAATGTTGGGACAATGTGCTTCCTGGCAGACTGTGTGAAGTCCGCCCTTGTTCATCAAGTCACCGACCTTTTTCAGGGAGTCATCTCCGGGTACTGCAACCTTGATCCATGAAGGGCGTTCGAGCTTCGGCTTTTTTCCACGGTATTCAACGGGACTCATGGGGCCTCCACCCGATTCAGAATATTCAGCAAATGAAAACGCAGACGCTCCTCAACGGAGCGAAGTTCGATACTTGTTCCGAGCAGATTTTCCATCGTCACGATGGGACAATTCTGCAAACCACAGGGGACGATCCAGTCAAAGGGGCGCTGGTCTCCATTGACGCAAAGCGACAATCCGTGACCCGTAACCCAGCGACGAACACTCAATCCCACGGAAGCGATTTTCTCATAACCAATCCAGACACCGGTGTGTCCTTCCCTTCTTTCACCGACGATTTCCCAATCGGCAAGGGTGAGGATCACCGCTGCTTCCAACTTGCGAAGCAGTTCGTGAAGGTCTCGCTCCTCCTCACGCAGGCGGATGACCGGATAGGCGATCAACTGGCCTGGTCCGTGATAGGTGGCTTCGCCCCCGCGATCAACGGTGTGAATCTCGACGCCGCGTTCCTTGAGTTTTTCAGGATCAAGGATGGCAGAGGAATCCGCACTGCGGCTTCCCAATGTCACCACGGGGGAGGGCTCAAAGAGGAAGAGCCGGTCGACTTCCACGTCCCCGGTGCTGGAGCCCAGCTTTGCCTGAAGCTCCAGCATCGAGGAGTGAATCTCTGCAAAGGACACCTTGCCGGGAGTCTCGACCTGAATCTGTTCGGGGTCAGTCCTCACGACAGTATCCATCTCAATCACTAACCAATCGCAGATTCGTCGAAGTTCTCAAGGGTGTGCTTAACGTGTGACATGAACTGGTCTGCCAACGCACCATCGACGAGGCGGTGATCGTAGGAGAGGCACATGTAAAGCATGTCCCGGATGGCGATCTTGTCGCCGTCGACGACCACCGGTCGCTTGATGATTCCACCGATACCCAGAATCGCTACCTGGGGCTGATTGATGATCGGGATGCCGAAGAGGCCACCGAACTGCCCCGGGTTGGTGATGGTGAAGGTTCCTCCGGCGACTTCATCCGGCAACAACTGTTTGTTGCGGGCGCGCTGTGCGACGTCGGAGACTGACTTTTGGATTCCGGAAATACTCATGTCCTGAACATTTTTGACAACAGGAACGATGAGTCCATTATCGAGGGCGACGGCGATTCCGATGTTCACATCGTTGTGCAAGAGGATGTCATCCCCATCAATCGATGCATTGACGTGAGGGAACTGGCGCAGGGCATCACAACATGCCTTCAGGAAGAAGGGCATAAAGGTCAACTTGGTGCCGTTGCGTGAAATGAAATCGTTCTTCCACTTTTGACGCATCTGTGCAATGGAGGTCATGTCTGCTTCGAAGACTGAGTGGACGTGGGCGGAGGTGCGACGCGAGTCGACCATGTGCTCGGCAATCTTGCGTCGCATCACCGACATCTTCTCGACCTGACTGCCGCCTCTTGGAAGTCCCTGAGGGGCGAGTGCCGGAGCAGGGGCAGAAGGAGCGGCTGCAGGAGTGGCTGCAGGAGTGGCGGGAACCGCTGCCGGTGCAGCAGGCACTGCCGCAGGTGCGGCGGGAGTCGTCGGTGCAGAGGCACCGGAAGCAATGAAGCCGAGAATGTCGTCTTTGGTGACCCGTCCACCCGCTCCCGTTCCAGGAATCACGGACAGGTCGGAGATACCATTGTCCCGTGCGATCCTGCGCACCAGCGGCGAAGAGCGGACCTTGTGGGATCCGTTGGCCACGGCTGCAGCAGCGACCGGTGCAGAAGCGGCCGGTACTGCGGCGGGTGCAGGTACGGGAGTTGGCGGCGCAGGAACCGGAGTCGGAGCAGCGGCAGGTGCGGCAGCAGGTGCGGCAGCCACAGGTTCGGGTGCTGCAGCAGGTGTGGGAGCGGGGGTGGCTGCGCTGGCAGATCCTGCTTCACCGATCCTGGCGACGACAGTATTGACCTCCACGGTC
>JAPOLY010000041.1 GCA_029976805.1 bacterium | reverse complement strand
ATGGTGAAGTATGGTTCCTATGGAATCATCGTGTTGCCTGTGGGTGTCGGAGATCTCTTCGAGGTGGGTGAAGAGGGTGTCCTCAACGCTGATATCGAGCTGCCTTCCCCCGTCGATGTTCAGGTGACCACTTTTATTGAAGGTACAGCTGGAGAATTGGCAACACCCGGATTGATTCGTTGGGCGCCTGTCCGTCCCCAGGGAGTGCCTGGGGCGGGGGCTGTGCCTACTCCCTCCATCGAGGACGGCCTCTTCGAGTTTCAGGCGCCGGTGGGTGACGTCATCATCTCGGTATCAGATCAGGCTTATGTACCAAGACACAAACAGGACACCGTGACCTTCGACGGTGAAAACCAATTCGAAATCGAACTGACACCCGCCATGGGAATGTCACTGCTTCTCGACAACAACGGAACCTCGATTCCCTGGGACATCAGTTGGCACCCACTGGTTGAGCCGCGTGAAAAGATTTTGACACGGGGAAGAACAGGCAGTGGCTATCGGATACTGGTCAAGGAACAGGGCGAGTACATCGTTGAACTTCCAGAAATGGATGGGTTCTATCCTGTGGATCCCTTCCCGGTGATGTGTGTCCCCGGGGAAGTGCTGGAAGTGGTGATTCCCCTCGAGGCCGAGTGACGACCTCAAGGGGAATCTGTTCCGCTCATAAGCGAGAACCTGGAAGCGGCGACAACCTAGGAGTGGGAACCGTCGCAGAAGGGTGCGCCACCTGTTTTCTTGCAGGCACAGAGGGCGACCTTTTTTGTTTCAGTCACCTCAAAGACGACCGGTGCCATGTCGCTGCCCGAGTGGCTGCCATCGCAAAAGGGATGCTTGGAAGAATGTCCACAGGAGCACCAGGCGTATTTACCCGGTTCCAGCTCGATGACGTCGGGTGCGTTGTTGACTGATTTTCTTTCCATGCGTCTCTCCCCTTTCAGCGAATCTTACGATTCAGTGCGGTCTTTGGGTCTCTAGCGATCCTGCCAGTAGCAGGACTTGGTGATTCCACTGAACGGCTTGCCGTTGACTTCTGCATAAGGGTTCACGAAGAAGTTGATGGGGCCGCCGGCCTGGGCCGGTGCGAGAGTCAGGTCACGCCCGCTGCTCAGGGTTACCCGGTTTGCAGTCTGAGAGCCGAAGTACTTGTCCTTGTTGGCCACGTCCTTGTCCGCTTCCGAGATGTCGACCGGAACCCAGCCTTTACCGGGCACGTAAAACTCGGCCCAGCAGTGGTAACCACCGGTCTTGTAGCGGTCTGCTTCCGGAGAGTACTTGCCCCACATGCCGATCTGGAAGCGGGACTCGATGCCTGCTGCCATGCACAGTGCACTGAAGTAGGTGTGGAAGTCGGTGCAGTTTCCTTCACCCACTTCACAGGCATGGAAAATATCTCCGCGGCCCCAGCCTTTGCCAGCCTTGCTGTAGGCCATCTGATTGAGGATGTGGTCGTAGAAGCGACGGGCTTTGCCAAGGGTTGTCGGACTCAAGGCACCGAGAGCATCCGCTTCTTTCTGGATCTGGGGGGTGACGAAGCACAGGGTCGAAGACGTCAGGTATTCAGAGTCACGTGAGGCCTTGTCACCACTTTCGGTGCTGTAATCGGCAAGGTCGACAGCATTGACGAATCTCTCAGCGGAATAGGTGACCGTAATTTTCCCGGCAGGTTTGAGGACCTTGGCATGCACAAACATCATGCTGTTGTTGTGATCCTTGCCTTTGCCCTTGCCTTTGGAAGTCTTGATTTTCTTCAAGGAGTCGTCGAAGGAAAATTTCACATTCTTGACGATCTGGTGATCATCATCGCCTGGATAGGGAATCCAGATCTTGATTTCTTCGCCGACCGGGCAGTCGGAGAGTTCAACCACGTATTCAATGTCGAACTTGCGCGAATCCCGGTCACGGTCGATGGGTTTTCCCAAGGTTTCACAACCCGAAAGAAGTCCCACGGTAAGCAAAAGCAATAAAAGCTTTTTCATCGATCTCCCATTTCAGCAAGGGGGGTAAAAAAACCGGAGTCCTCTCCGGAATTTCGGAAATGTCTACAGGGGACGCAGACTCCGAATCGATAAAAATAGTCGAATCAGGGGATCAGGAACAGGGGGGGCGTCGTGAAATTCACCTCATGCTGACGAGATCAAAAAGGGGCCCGATTTAGGGTAACGCGTATCTTATTCGGAAGATGTAACAGGGGGTGGACCCTGGGGCATCGCCGACTCCATGAAAGCATCCAGATCGAGAACCTTTTCGAGCAATTGTTGTACGTTTTCACTGTCCCACCCGGGTCTGCCCCGGAGGTGCGAGCCGATGATCAGTGCGTCTTCAACTCTGGAAATGATTTCAGAGAAGATGCCGCGAAAGATGGCGATGAAGGGGGCCAACAAAACCCGCTGAAGTGTCGAAAGGTCCATACTTTCGATTCCCGCCTGAAAGAGCAGGTCGATGCCTGTTTTCTGGGACTTCTTTGTCGGCATCGCGACGCAGTAGGGCGGCATCTCTTCAGGGCGAGGTTCCGGAGCCTTCAGCAGACCCGGAAGAATCGTCGGGATCGCCTGCTGGAATTTCTCTCCCATTTCCGAATCTTTTCGAACTCCCTGTGAGGCGGAGAAATCAAAAGCCCGGTTTTCCATGTCCCATTGCTCAGCAGAGTTTTTGAAAGCGGCTTCGTGAAGCTCTTGTCGATCCGGGTGTTCCATATCGATGGCGAAATAGACCATCGGAGTCGGTTCCTCCCCCGTCAATTCAACCAACAGGGATTCCGCCTGATCGACCCGGGTGGCAATGTCCCGGGCGGCGCTCTCGGTCCGTGCGTAGACGAGGACCCCTTCGGAATCATAGAGTTGGAACTGCTGCCACACGTGGGGAAGGCTTTTCGCGGACTCGGCTGGGGGCCCAGAATCACTGACCAGATCCACAGATCGGCATCCTGAAGCACCCAGGAGTACCGTCAAAAATAGGAAAGCGGTCAGAAAGCGGGTTGGTACAGAATCCATCGTTCCTCCAGGCTGACGGGCGAAGTCATTTTCCTGCAAGAGAAAGACGGGTCAACCTCGGGGTGATTCAGTGAAAATCGAGAATTTTTTCGAGTCTGTCGGAAACGGAGGTGGTCTGGAAGATGTCGTATTTGTCCTGAGGAGAGATCTTGGAGATCATGATCAGCAGATCGACCAGTTGAACCGGCGAAGTACTCTCAGGAAGTTCGATCTGTCCTTCAATTTCCTTCAAAACCGACTGCAGATTTTCGAGGTCGTTGTCGGGGATCAGGAGGTCCGTCTCTTCGATGGGCTGGTGGTGGGCTTCAGGGTAAGACTTGCCACGATCGACCGGCTCGATAAGAACTCTTCTCTCTCCCAGAACCACGATCAGAAAGCGCCCATCTTCCAGAGCCTGGTAGCGCTGGATTCTGCCGAGACCTGCGACTGGCTGAACCGGAGCCACGTCCCCCAGCTGCTTCCGGTCCTCCCCCAGAACAGTGCCGAGGATCAACTCTCCACTGCTGTCGAGAAGGTCACGGGTCATCTCACGGTAGCGGGGTTCAAACACGTGCAGGGGGATCACCTGCCCTGGAAAAAGGATCAGGTCAGACAGGGGGAACAAAGGGCAAGTCCCCGGGTTATTGCTCGTGGGTAATCCGAATGATTCTTCAGATTCGTCGAAGGAAAATTCCAAAGTTCACCTTTCACAATCCAAAGATAACAGTGCAAGATCCAAATATCGCTCCGCTGTCGACATCATTGGGCAATATATGATCAGTTTCCGGAGAAATCATGAAACGCTTGGAAAAGGCACAGAAGATCGCCGGGATCTTGGGAGAACTTTATCCCAATCCACCGGTTCCACTCGATCACTCGAATCCGTTCACCTTGTTGGTTGCGGTCCTGCTTTCTGCCCAGACGACGGACGCTCGAGTCAATCTGGTGACCCCTGCTCTCTTTAAGGGTTCGGACACAGCAAAAAAGATGTGCCGTTTGTCGGAGAAGAAGATTCATGAACACATTCGAACCTGTGGATTGGCCCCCAGAAAAGCCAAGGCCATCTATCAACTGTGCCGCATTCTGGTAAACGAGCACGGTGGAGAAGTCCCCGCCGATTTCGCCAGCTTGGAAGCCCTTCCAGGGGTGGGTCACAAGACTGCCAGTGTCGTGATGGCTCAGGCATTTGGTGTACCGGCATTTCCTGTTGATACCCACATTCATCGCCTGGCGACCCGTTGGGGTTTGACCAATGGCAAATCGGTAGAGAAGACAGAGGAAGACCTCAAGAAAGTTTTTCCCGAGGAGAAATGGAATGACCTGCATCTGCAGATCATTTTCTTTGGACGGGAATTCTGTCCCGCCCTTCGTCACGATTTGGCGACCTGCCAGATTTGTTCCTGGGCAGCGACCGCCAAACGCATTCGTGAGGAAGCCCGTAAGAAGAACGGGAAATGAATTAAAAAAGGGGCCGACTCTGACAGAGAGTCGGCCCCTTTTCATTTCTGATCAAATCAGGCTTAGCATCCGTTGTAGCTGCTGCAGTCCTGAGGATCACCGATTTCACCACAGCTGGGGAATGGTGCCGGCGGAGCGGAGCCACCCTGGAAGATGTAGGAGATCAGCCAAATGGAATCGGCAACATCGAAAATGCTGTCGCCGTTGGAATCTTTCGCATCGTTACAGGTGCCCACGGGGCCATTATTGAAGATTTCCTGAAGACCCCAGACCACGTCGGCCACATTGACGATTCCATCACCATTGATATCCGCACGAATGTAATCAAGGTTGGTTTGAGGATTCAGCGTCAGTGTGCCGTCGGTAGTGTTAACTGCGATGCTGGAGTCATTGGAGGTCACGACATTGAAAATTTCCGGGGTACCAATCGGCAGCCACTGCAAAGGAACCGTCAATCCGGTGTCGTCACCCAAGAGGTTACCGCTCACAGTCTGCCCGCTGATCTCCACCACTTCCGTGGCGGTAGGGAACTGCAGGAAGACAGGAACCTGGAAAGAGTAAACCACACCCATAGTCCACCCATTTGGCAGAATCTGTGACTGTGCGAAGGCGGGCTGAATGGCATTCACCGCAGTGGCGATTTCTGCACTCATAGGTGTGATGTAGTTGGTATCGGTGGTGATACTCATGGAGAAACCCTGAGTGTTGGTCGGGTACGTAGCGTTTGAGGAATCTTCCTCGATGCTCAAGGTTGCTGTGAAGTCGCCTTCACCGGTAGCCGGATCGTAATTGACGTTGCGATCTTCAGCGTAGTAGTTGAAGACGATGGGCGGGACGTCGAGAACTTCGACGGTGCCATCGACAGACGTCATCGGCAGGGAGGCACCATTGACCACCGCTACACTGCTGACGGGAGGGGTACCCAAGCTGCTGCAAAGGCCCACGAGTCCTGTCTCTCCCACAGCTCCATTGACACGGTAGTAGGCGGTGCCGAAGTCGTAGGTTCCGGCATCGAGTACGTCACAGGAGGTGAAGCAGATGACACAGCCGACAGTCCAGCCGCCGGTTTCGGTATTCTGCTGGAAAAAGTCGGGGGCGCTGCCCTGTTTGAGTGTTTCAACGGTAGAAGACCAGTCAACGACTTCGTCAAAGTCTCCAGGGGCTCCCACTGGCTCCAGTGCGAGGACGTTCATACTGTGACAAACGCCGAAAGAAAAGCCCTGAACCCCGGATGGGTCAGAGTGCGAGAAACTGAAATCAACAGCGGCCTGTCCCCCTTGGACAACAGAACTGCTACTGAAGGTCATGGTAAAGCCACCACCGGCCATGACCGTTGCCGGGGCAACGAGAAGGGCCAGCATGATCAATGCAGCACGAAACTTCATGGGTCTCACTCCTAGAATTTTTGATACCTGGATCTGGGATCCGGGTCACACCACCACTCAAATCAAGGTTGCAACTTTTCCCGGCAAACCTTGCATAATATTCACTAACTCAAATACTATTACCTCAGTAGCCCAAATGAAAGTTTCCGTTCAGAAGGGTCACGAGAGTCCCATACATAATTTGAGTAAATGTCACGTTTTGTCATTTTCGACAGGAATACAAAGTTAGTCTTTATCTAGGATGTAATGAATGACAACTCCCAATGAAGCAGAAGAGAATCCTTCAGAAAAGAAGACTCTCAACTTTATCGAAAAACTGATTCAGTCTGATCTTGAATCAGGACGGGATCCTGCACGCCTTCAGTTTCGATTTCCTCCAGAGCCGAACGGGTTTCTGCACATTGGTCACGCCAAGGCGATCTGCCTCAACTTTGGCCTCGTCAGTGATCATGGTGGACGTTGCAACTTGCGATTTGATGACACGAACCCTGCCAAGGAAGAGCAGAAGTTTGTCGATGCCATTCAGGACGACATTCGTTGGCTCGGATTCGAGTGGGATGGCCTTCATTACGCCAGTGATTATTTTGGTCAACTTCATGAGTGGGCAATTCAGCTGATTCGCCAAGGCGATGCCTACGTTTGTGATCTCAATGCGGAAGAGGTCAGGGAGTACCGAGGGACACTCAATGAACCCGGAAAAGACAGCCCTTTCCGTAATCGGTCGGCGGAAGAAAATCTGGAGCTTTTCGAGGGTATGAAATCCGGCAAGTTTGCTGAGGGTGAACGAACCCTTCGTGCCCGAATCGATATGGAGTCTCCGCATATCGTCATGCGTGATCCGGTGATGTACCGCATCCAGAAGGTCACACACCACCGAACCGGTGACGACTGGTGCATCTACCCGACCTACGATTGGGCTCATGGTCAAAGTGATGCCATCGAGGGGGTTACCCATTCCCTCTGTTCTCTCGAGTTTCGCAATCACCGCCCTCTGTACGACTGGTATCTACAGAAACTGGGGCTCGAAGAGGTTCCATCGCAGACCGAGTTTGCCCGTCTGAATCTTGAGTACACGGTGATGAGCAAAAGACTCCTGCGCCAGTTGGTCGAAGAGGGCCATGTCGAGGGCTGGGACGATCCAAGGATGCCAACGATCGCCGGGCTTCGCAGGCGTGGTGTGACGCCTGAAGCGATTCGCGAGTTCATGAAGAAGATCGGTGTCGCCAAGTTCAATTCAACCATCGAATTGACGGTGTTTGAAAACAGCATCCGTGAACACCTGAACAAGGTTGCCCCCAGGAGGATGGCGGTCTTCGATCCCATCAAGTTGGTCATCGAAAACTTCCCCGAGGATCTCCAAGAACTTATCGAAGTGGAGAATAACCCCGAAGATGAATCGGCAGGGACGCGGCAGATTCCCTTTGAGCGTGAAGTCTGGGTTGAAAAAGATGACTTCCGCATGGAGCCACCACGAAAGTGGAGACGATTGGCGCCGGGAGCCGAAGTTCGTTTGCGCTACGGTTACTGTGTCACGGTGAAAGAGGTCATCACCGATCCGGAGACTGGTGAAGTCTCCGAGTTGCGCTGCGACTACGATCCGGAAACTTCCGGAGGCCGTCAGCCGGAGGGCCGCAAGGTTCGGGGGATCATTCACTGGGCACCGGCTTCCTGTGCCGTGAAAATTCCCGTGACCCTGTACTCACCCCTTTTCACTTCCGAAACTCCCGATCAGCCGCCGGAGGGCCAAACCTTCCTGGACTTGATCGACCCGAATTCCAGGGAAGAGGTGGTCGCCCTGGGTGAGCCTTCCCTGCAGGAGGCTTCCGCAGGAGACCGGTTCCAGTTTGAACGGGTGGGCTATTTCCATGCGGATCCGGTCCGTAGTGGTAAAGGAGCTCCCCATTTCAATCGGATTGCCGCTCTGCGTGATTCATGGGCCAAGCAGGAAAAGAAGGCCAACTCCTGAGATCTGCCCACCCCGGAGGCTTGACCTTGCACGGGTCCCCTGAGACCCTGAGGTCTTGCATTCCCGTGTATGGGCAGAAAATCAGCGCTTTCCCCATCCGGGTGACCCAACCGAAAGGACTCCTCATGAGGACATTGTTCTGGACCCTGGCGATCAGCCTGAGTCTGACAACCGCCACGGTGGCTTCAGATCTGGAGAAGCAGAATCTCGAAGGTCAGCAGAAGATCATCGAGATCGGCAAAAATGACAATCGGGTCGTGGATACCCTCGACCACCTCGTCAACGGGATCGGTCCCCGACTGACGGGCAGCTATCAGGATCACATCGCCTGCAACTGGGCCAAGGATCTCTTCGAAGAGTTTGGCCTCGAGAATGTCGTCATGGAGGAAGCCGGGGAATTCCCGGTGGGATTCCAGCGCGGCCCCTGGCGTGGACAGATGATTGCGCCTGAGGTAATGGATCTCGAGTTCGGCACCCCGGCGTGGTCCGCCGGAACACGCGGTGTTGAAGAGGGCAGGGCAATGACCTTCCCCGGTGGCGACACCGAGTTCAATGCGGCTGATTTCAAGGACGCGTGGATCTTCATGCCTTCCCAGAGGGGACGCAGAAACCGTGAAGATCGCCAGCGTGAGCGTGAGTTCCGTGAGAAGTTGCAGGAAGTGGGCATCGGTGGCTGGGTTTACCCCTCCCGCGGTGAGACCATCACCATTCTCGGGAGCAGCCGTGTATCCTGGGACAATTTGCCCACGATCCCGAGAGTGACCCTTCGCCGTGATCAGTACGACGCCATCGTCGAACGGATCGAGAAAGGGGAAGAGGTGACTCTGCGGATGGATATTCGCAACCACTTCCAGCCAGGCCCCGTGAAGTTCTACAACGTCATCGGTGACATCGTTGGAACCGAATTCCCGGATGAGTACGTCATCATCGGGGGTCACATCGATTCATGGGATGGCGCTACAGGAACCACCGACAACGGCATGGGAACGGCGACCACCATCGAGGCTGCCCGTATTCTTGCCGCTTCCGGTATCAAGCCGCGCAGAACGATTCGCTTCATGCTGTGGAGCGGAGAGGAGCAGGGCTTGCTGGGTTCCAAGGCATGGGTAGCCAACAATCCCGATGCCATGGACAAGATCTCTGCCGTCTTTGTTTACGACGGTGGACCCAACGCCATCGCCGGGACCTGGGCCACAGCGGCAATGAAAGAGGACATGCAAAAAGTCTTCGCGCCGATGATGGATCTCAATCCGGACCTGCCCTTTGAGCTCAAGGACGTCGACTCCATTCCCCGCGGGATCGGATCGGACCATGAGTCCTTCATCGCCAAGGGTGTTCCCGGCTTCTTCTGGAATCAGGAAGGCCGTGCCGATACCTGGTACGGAATCCACACCCAGAAAGACACCTTTGATCGAGTGATCCCGGAGTACCTGGAGCATTCGACGACCGTCATTGCACTGACCGCCTTTGGTCTTGCCAACCTCGACACTCTGCTCTCCCGTGAGGGACTGTTCGGCGCCTCCAATGATGATGAGGGTGAAGAGCAGCCGCGTCGCCGGGGTGGCGGCAGAATGCTCGGCGTCTTCCTCGATGAAAACGTCATCGAAGAGGTTCTTCCCGATACGGCCGCTTCCAGAGCAGGCTTCAAGGCCGGAGACAAGGTCATCGAAGTCGGTGGTGCAGAAGTGACAGACCGCATGAGCCTGGTGCGCGCCATTCGTGCAGAAGGTGAAAAGAAGAAGGTGATCATCATGCGGGACGGCAAAAAGATGGAGCTGATGGTGGACTGGCAGCCACGGGGTCGTAACAGGGCCCGACAGGGTGGTGCAACGCCTGAGCCTCCTGCTGCAGAGGAAAAGAAGCCTGAGCCTGCGAAGCCGCTGGAACTCAGGTAAGAAAATCTGAACTTTCAGAGACACCGACCGGGGGGTTTGCCAACTCCCCGGTCGGTGCTTTTTTGTTACCATGGCGATCGGTTTTCAAAGGTTGAGACAATGGAGCGTTCATGAAATCCACCGGGCTTGGAGTTCTACTGCTTGGGTTGAGCCTGTGCCTGCCGTCTGTGGGCCGGGCTGTGGATCACGTTCCAGGTCCGCTCAATGTGGAAGTCACCGTTGGTGAGAGTGAAACCGAAGTCTATCTGCTGATCGACGAGCTGCTCTTCCGTCACTGGTTCCAGATGGAGCCGACCGAGATCCCTGATCTGGATCCGGAATCGGTGGGTGACTGGGGGGAGTTCGGTCAACGCATCGTGACCTGGCTGGAGCGGGAAGCTCCTTTGCAGGTGGACGGTGTTCAGGTGATCCCGGTCATCGATGATCTTGAATGGCAGGAAGGATTCGATCTCAACGACTTCCTCAACTACGTCGGGGTCACTCTCAAATATCCGACCAAGTCACTGCCCCAGGAGCTCGAATTTCTCTGGAGTCGCTACGACACGGAAGATGGATTTCCCCTCGAATCGGTCTACATGATTCTGACCGGTGCGGATGATTTTCAGATTCTTCGATTCAGGGAAGATGATCCGTTTCAATTCTGGAGTCCACCCGAGGCTCGGCCCGTCATCGATCCCGAATCTGTGGCACCTGGGCTGACCCCTCCCCTGATCCTGAATCTGGGCTGGTTATTGGTGATTCTGGCTCTGGCACGATTGGGCTTGGGTACGTTTGATTCATGGGGTGCCCGGGTTCCGTGGCTGGTTCTTCTGCTGGTTGGGTTTGTGGCCCCCCTCGATGTCTCCGTGTCGCATCCGCTGAAACCGGCGATTCAACTGCCGAAGGCGGACGATTCTGTCGCTCTCTTCGAAACCCTGCATCGAAACATCTACCGGGCCTTTGACTATGAGGACGAGGGGCAGATTTATGACATTCTGGCCCGAAGCGTGAATGAAGAAATCCTCCCTGATCTTTATGATGATGTTCATGAGAGCTTGATGATGAAGATTGAGGAGCAGGCGATCTCGAAGGTCGAGACGGTCAGGAACATCGAATCAAGGGTGGATCTGCCTGAGAACCCCGACCGGCCTGCCTATGATGTCTTCGCCACCTGGGAAGTGATCGGTACGGTGAAGCATTACGGTCATGGGCATTGGCGCAAGAATGTCTCCCGTGCCCGGTACACCGTGGAATGGATCGAAGATCTCGGCTGGCGTATTGCCCACTGCGAACTGATCGATCAAAGACGCATCGATGATGGTCAGGAGTCTGTCAAATGAACCAGGGGTTTTCTGTCGAGGTTCGTGACTTCCTTCATCGACATCCCGGTCAGGAGCGACCGGTCTCTGTCGAGAAGTTGGCCATCGGGGCCGGTGAGAAAGCGGCCATCATTGGGCCATCCGGCTGTGGAAAGACGACTCTTCTTTCTGCCATTTCGGGAATCCTGGTCCCGACCTCCGGGTCGGTCATCGTCGGCGATACCGAAGTATCAAAACTGGGCGAAAAGGATCGAAGGGCTTTTCGCTGTGACCGGATCGGGTTGGTCTTTCAGGAGTTTGAACTGCTGGAGCACCTCGACATCCGCGAAAACGCTTTTCTTCCCCGCTGGCTCGCGGGACGGGAAGCCAGTAAGGAAGACCAGGAGCGTCTGGCAGAGCGGGCGGAACGCTGTGGCATCGCTGATCTCCTGCACCGTAAGCCCCATGCTCTTTCACAGGGGGAGCGCCAAAGGGCGGCGGTGTGTCGTGCGCTGGTTACCTCGCCTCCACTGATTCTGGCAGATGAACCGACAGGAAGTCTCGATCAGGGATCGGGTGAAGCGGTTCTCGATCTGCTTTTCGAGGAAGCCCAGCTCACCGGATCGACCGTCATCGTCGTGACCCATGACCGCTCCCTCCTTGATCGATTTGACAAGGTTCATGAACTCAGTGGACGGGAGGTCGCATGACTGGCCCCCTGTTGAGACTGGCGTGGAAGTCCCTGATGCATCACAAGGTGCGCAGTTTTGTGCTCGTTCTGTGCATTGGCCTTTTGGGAGTCTTGCCGTTGGCGGTTGAGGGGTTCCTGCAGTTGTATCGCACCCAGCTGGAATCGCGGGCAGTCGCCACCCCATTGGTGGTCGGGGCTCCGGGAAGCCGGTCGGACCTGTTGATTCAGTCTCTCTACTTTCGTGGGTCGGTCGAAGGATCGATTCCGATGCGGATCGCCCGACAGGTAGCCGAAGCGGGGCGTGTGACTCCGATTCCTTTGCACATCGAAGGAACCGTTCGAGATTACCCTCTTGTCGGGACCTCCCCCGACTATCAGAAGTTCAGAAATCTGCGCATGGCAACCGGTGGCCCATGGCCCCAGCGACTCTCTGAAGCGGTGATCGGCAGCGAGTTCGCACGTCGGGAAGGATTGACCACCGGCGATACGGTGCCCACAGATGCCGAAGAACTCTATGACCTGGGCGGTGGCTATCCTCTGGTTCTCAAGATTCGTGGAGTTCTCGAACCGACGGGAACTCCCGACGACGAAGCGGTATTTGTCAGCCTTCAGACTTCGTGGGTGGTCGACGGTGAAGGGCACGGGCACATCGCCATCAACCCGGAGGTCGATTTTTCGCTGATCCTCGAAAACAAAAGTGACAACGTGACGATGAATGCGGCCATCGTCGAGGCGGTCGAAGTCACTCCGGAGAATGAAAACAGTTTCCATTTTCATGGGGACCCCGACGACTTGCCCATCTCTTCTCTCCTGATTGATGCGGCGACCACCAAGGATCGAACCCTGGCCCGTTCAAACCTGCGTCGAGATGAAGAATTGTTGGTTCTCGACAGCGAGGCCGAACTCAAATCACTTCTGGGCATCGTCTTGCAGGCAAAAGCGATCCTCGATGCCAACTCACTGCTGGTCCTGCTGGCAGCACTGTTGATGCTCGGGTTGATCGTCACCCTCGATATCAAGGTTCGAGAACGGGAAGTTCGGACTCTGGAGCGTATCGGCGCACCGAGAGGTTTTGTGGCGCGTCTGCTCTTCACTGAAGTGGCCATCGTGGTCGGCACAGGCGCTGTTCTGTCTTTCCTCACTGCCAGAGCTTTGGTCGCCGGTTTCACCGGCGGACTCATATCTTTCTGAGAAATTGAGGTGATCACGATGCGGACTTTCATTCTCCGAATTGGGATCCTGTTTGCTTTGGCATCGATTGTCGGGGGCTGCCAATCACAAAACCTGGACATGTCTTCGGCCAAGGTTGAGAAGAAAGGTCCTCCAAAAGTGGTGGCGTCTCTTTCTCCTCATGTGTGGCTGGCAAATATGATTGGTGGAGATCAGGTAGAGGTGATTCCGCTGATGCCCGCCGGCGAAAATCCTGAAACGTGGAATCCTGACGATGCCCAACTTCAACAACTGGCTGTTGCCGATCTGATCATCGTCAATGGTTCGATGTTGGAGAAATGGGTCCAGCGGGTTTCCCTGCCCTTTTCCACACTCAATCTGTCTCGCAGCGTGCAGGATCACTGGCAGGAATACCCCGGGGTCGTGACCCACAGTCATGGGCCGGAGGGAGAGAGATCCTGGGAGGGGACCGATGGCCATTTTTGGGTCGACCCGGCCCTGTTGCATCTTCAGGGCGAAGCCATCCTCGAGCGCATGATTCGGTTGGCACCGGGAGCGGAAGCCCGGATGAGAGAGCGATGGCAATCGGTCAGCGACACCCTTCGCAGTTGGGAAGAGAGGCTTGCGGCCATTCGTATTCCCGAGGGGAAAACTCTGGTCGCAACAGAGCCTGCCTGGGGTTATCTGGCCCATCGATTGCAAGTGCCGCTGGCGACGATTTCCACGGCAGTCGAAAAAGAACAGCAGGTCCTCTCGGAGATCAGTCCAAGTTGGATTCTGTGGAGAAATACACCTCAGCCGGAACAGATGGAATCCGTCTCCTGGTACGGATTCGACAGTGTGATCTGGTCACCCGCGGAAAATCTGGGAGATCGCTGGGGCGATTATCCGCAACTTCAGGAACAGGGTCTGACCGCTTTTGAGGATGTGATCATGAAGCGTCCTTGACCCTTGCCTTGGTCGGGGAGACGATGCGTCGATACGATCCATCGACCTCAGGAGGCCTTCATGTTGTCCCGCATTCTTCCGTTTCTCCTTTGCCTGATCTTTTCTTCCATCCACACCTCTGAAGCGGCCATCGATGTGCCGGCGGTGATCGGCAATCACGCCGTCCTGCAGATGGACAAGGAAGTTCCGATCTGGGGTAGTGCCGACCCCGGAACCGCGATCACGGTGACCTTTGCAGGGCAGACCCTGACCACGTCGGCGGATGAGACCGGAGCCTGGCGTGTCAATCTGGCACCGATGGAGGCCAGTGCCGAAGGCCGCAAAATGGTGATCAGTGGCGGAGACGATCGCCGGGTGTTCAAAGACATTCTGGTGGGTGTGGTTTGGCTGTGTGGGGGACAGTCGAATATGGAGTGGTCGGTTCGCCAGTCGATGAATGCCAAGGAAGAGATGGCTGCCGGCGATCTGCCCTGGCTTCGCTGTATCAAGGCTCCTCACCTGCTCTCTCGCAAGCGGGAGAAAGACATCGATGCCCGCTGGCGGGTATCGACTCCACAGACCGCCGGCAGTTTTACTGCAGTGGGAACCTACATGGCCCGTCGCCTTCATGAGGAGCTGGGAGTTCCTGTGGGGCTACTCGATGTGAATTGGGGCGGAACCCGTGCCGAGCCATGGACCGAAATGGGGGCCCTCAAGAGACATCCCCGTTTCCGTCAGCGCATTCTCGATCTGGAATCGGAGATCGAGCGCTGGGGGAATCGTTCCAAGGAAGAGATCGCTTCCCTGTTTGAAGAGCAGAAGCGCGAGTTTGAGAGCCGTGCCGCTTCCTGGTGGGAAAAGAAAATGGCGGAGGACGAAGGGCGCAAGGGGAATTGGGCTTCTACAGAACTGGATGACAGTGATTGGGAATCGATGCCGGTGCCCGGCCTTTGGGATGGAAAGAACAGCGACTGGGATGGCATCCTCTGGTACCGCAAAGAGGTCGAGATTCCTGCCGAGTGGCAAGGGAAAGATCTGCTCCTCGAGCCTGGAGCCATCGATGATGCCGACATCACCTATTGGCAGGGTCAGGAAGTGGGTCGAACCACGAATCAGTATTCCTTGCGTCGCAGTTACACCATCCCCGGTGACCAGGTGAAGGATGGATCTGCAGTGATCGCGATCGCGGCTCTCGATACGGGAGGAGCGGGAGGCATCACCGGGGCAGCGGATCGCGCCCTCATCAGACTGAAAGATGGCTCCAGTGATGCGACCATCTCCATCGCCGGTGACTGGAAGATTCGTCGGGGGGCTGCCTTCAGCGGAGATCGTGGGCCGAATGCACCGGCCCCCCCGGACGCGCCTGGCATGACGACGACCGACCCGGCCGTCATGTTCAATGCGATGCTGTCGCCCTTCATTCCCTATGCGATTCAGGGCGCCATCTGGTATCAGGGAGAATCGAATTCCGGAGAGCCGGAAGAGTACCGCGAGCTGCTGCCGTTGATGATCGGCTCATGGCGAAACGCCTGGGGTGACAACTTTCCCTTTGGCATCGTCCAGTTGGCCGCTTTCAAGGCGGTCAGTGACAATCCGGTACAGGGCGGCTGGGCCACCCTTCGGGATGCTCAGGATTTTACCCATCGGGTCGTGAGAAACACCGGTCTGGCAGTGCTCACCGACATCGGGGATGCCCGTGACATTCACCCGGCCAACAAACAGGACGTCGGTCGAAGGCTGGCAGACTGGGCTCTGAACCGCTGCCATGGCCGCAGTGATCTGCCCGAATCGGGACCCTTTTATCTGCGATCCAAAGTGGATGGCAATGCCATGATTCTGGAGTTCACACACTGTGGTGATGGGGTCGTCGGCCGTCGCGGAAAGCCCATCGATGGCTTTGCGATTCAGGGGCAGGACGGACGCTGGCACTGGGGTGTGGCAGAAGTCAGTGGGCCGACGGAGATCCGTGTGACCCACCCGCAGGTGCAAATGCCGAAAGCGGTTCGCTATGCCTGGCAGGACAACCCGGTACGCGCCAACGTCGTCTCCAGCTTCGGACTGCCGATGGCACCCTTCAAAACCGACTGAGGTCAGGGGCTAGATCGGTTTCCCGCACTCGTGGCAGAAGTTGGATTCCTCGTCATTGAGCCAACCACAAGGGCGGCAACGAATCTTGATGGTTTCCCCTGGAGAGACGGATTGACTGAGGTCCCGGTTTTCCAGCGCGTCTTCGAGCATTCCACCGGCCATTTTCGAGTATGGCTTGAGATCCTTGCGTGCCCGATCGGGATCGAGAATCAATCCTGCGCCTGCGAGGCCCTTCCCGCCGATTACATTTAAAAAACCACCGACCATGGCGATCGCCATTGACGTCAACATCACTGCGGGCATTCGTTCTTTGAGTTCGTGATCTTCAAAACCCCCGAGCATGCCCCAGCCCATGTAAAACATGAACGCGCCAATTCCTGCGACCATGAGCAGGCCGCCGCCGTAATAAAGTACTTTTCGTCGGGTTGAAATCTGGTCGGGCATGGTTTCCTCCTGAATTGAATCTGTGATTCACACATACTCAGGATCCGGATTTCAAACCTTTCAGGACACCCTGACTGTCCCCAAATTGAGCAATTTTCTGTCCCTCTGCCTGAGCGAGGGAGAGGAACAGGTTGCACATGGGGGTGCGATTCGGGGTGTGGAGGATACGGCCGGTGTCGATCAGGCCGTTGCCCTGGCCGGCGATAATCACCGGCAGGTCGTCGTGGTTGTGGCGGTTGCCGTCGGAGATGGCGGAGCCGAAGACCAGAGTGGTGGAGTCGAGGAGGGAGTGTTCTCCCTCGCGGATCTGCTTCATGCGTTCGACCACGCGTACGAACTCACTCACCTGCCAATGATTGATCTTCTTGACCCGTTCGATCTGTTCTTCATTGCCCTTGTGATGGGTGAGGATGTGATGTCCTTCGCGGATGTCCAGATGGGGGTGGGCCCGGTTGGAGCCCTCGTTGGACCACATGAAGGTGATGACGCGGGTCAGATCGAGACGGAACGCCAACAGCATCAACTCGTTCATCAGGCGCAGGTGCTCCTGATAGTTGGCGGGGCTCAGGTCTTCAAACTGGGCGAGGCCCTGTTCCTGCTTCTCGAGGGCATCCAATTCTTCAAGACGGTCGATGCGACGCTCCAGATCACGGATGCCAGAGAGGAACTCATCGAAGCGTCCACGATCTGCCTGTCCCAGTTTCTTTTGCATCCGGGCCGCATCTTCACGGACGAAATCGAGGATGCTTGAACGTCGCTGAATGCGGATCTGGCGAGCGGCGGCGGTTTCTCCTGCAGGTCCCTTGAGAAAGAGGCGTTCGAAGACGCGACGCGGCTGGATCTCGTGGGGGATGGGGCGGTCCGGTTGGGCCCAGGCAATATTCGAAGAGTAGGCACAGGAGTAACCGGAATCACAGTTCCCCGACTGGCGCCCCCCTTCGGTGCCCAACTGCAGCGATGGAATCAGAGTCTCTCCAGCACTCTTGCGTACCAGAACCTGATCGATGGAAATGCCAGAGCGAATGTCTGCGCCGGAGGTCTTGTAGGGGTGAGCACCGGTCAGGAAACAAGCCGACGACCGGGCATGGTCACCGGGGCCATCGCCCAGAGCCTGGGCATTGCGATGCGTCAGCCCACGGACGAAGAGGACATCTTCGAAAACCTTCTCCAGCGGCTTCAGGCTTGAGGAGAAGTGGCGTTGGCCATCCTTTTCATGAATGTGCCAATCGGGCATGTGGACACCGTTGGGGATAAAGAGAAAAGCGGTTCTGCGGGGAGAGGCGGAGGGCGCTGCGGCGACCGCCTGTGACATCCAATTCCCGGGCATCAGGGATTCGAGCCAGGGCAGGGCCAGGGCGGTTCCCATCCCACGCAGGAAAGTTCTGCGGGCCATCGGCTGAGACTGTGGACTCATGACATCCCATTCCAGCGAACAGACTTCGCTTCAGTTCCGATGAAAACGCCTGTGGGCGAAAAAGGCAAAAGGGAAATTATCACTGTGGGATCTCCCTTTTGCGGAAAGCCTCGGTGAGAACGATCGCCTCGATCAGGTCCTGGAGAGTCGAATCCGCCTTCAGACCACGGGTCAGGCGGCTGACGGCGGGAATGTCTGCGGATTCAAGGGCCCGCCCCAATCCATAGGTCATCAGATGGGTCACCAGTGAACGGCGGAATCCCTGTTCTTTTTCCACCAGTTCTCTCAAGGCAGCGGGACCATCAATCTCGGTGCCGTCGGGCAGTTCACCCTTCGTATCGATGACTCCCTGTCGGTAACGGCCGACCGCATCGAAGCGCTCCATGGCGAAGCCGATGGCATCCATGCGTCGGTGACAGGTGGCACAGGCCGGATCGCGTCGATGAACTTCCAGCTGTTCCCGCAGGCTGAGATCGGAGCCCGATTCTCCCGGTGCGGGCAGATTGCCGGCACCGGGGGGTGCCGGGGGTGGAGCATCATCGAGGAGGACTTCCAGAACCCACTTGCCCCTCAGAACCGGTGACGTTCTTTGACGGGTACTGCTCGCCAGCAACACGCTGCCATGGGAGATCAGTCCTCCCCCTCGCGGAGTGTTGATCTGAACCTTCTGATGAGCGGTACCGCGCTGACCCGGGAGCCCGTAATGGCGCGCGAGCCTGCCGTTGAGGAACGAGTAATCAGCGGTGAGCAGTTCACGAACCGGACGGTTTTCACGCAGGATGTGATCAAAGAAGAGCACCGTTTCCTTCTGCATGTCATCGAGAAGAACGTTGCGGAATCCTGGGAAGATCTTGCGATCGGGGGCACGTTCCCGGAGATCGCGGATTCGCAGCCATTGGGTGGCGAAATCTTCGGCGAGCACTCTGGAACGGGGATCCCTGAGCATGCGCCGAGTGACCTCCATCAGCTGCGCCGGTTCGGTCAGCTTGCCCTTCTTCGCCAGTGTCAGCAAAGCTTCATCGGGGCAGGTTCCCCAGAGGAAGTAGGAGAGACGGGTGGCGAGTTCGAAGTCGTTGAGCTTTCGAACCTCTCCCGATTTCAGTCGGGCGGGATCCGGCTCCGTGCGGAGGATGAATCGGGGCGAAACGATGGCAGCGATGAGGGCACTGCGCAGCAGCTCTTCGGCAGGGCTGTTCTCCGTGCTGGCACGGACAGCCAGGTCGACCATATCCTGAATTTGCCGTGCACTGACCTTCTGACGCCAGAATCGGGGGAGCCAGCGACTCATGCCCCGCTTCAGTTTCTGCTTCGGGCTGCCCCCTCCACGGAGGGCGAACTTCTGGAAGGGGGTCGGACTCAATCCTTCGAGGGGGCCTTCGATGGTCAACTGAACGATGGCCCCGTTGCGATCCCGCTGCGAAGGGTCCGGCTCTTCCGGTCGGTAGTAATCGTTGACGAAGGTCAGTCGAACACTCTGCAGGCCCTGCGGGACGCGCAGTTCAACGATTCTCTCTCCGGGCTCGGCGCGGGTTTCCGGGAAGACCAGTGTTTCCCTGAGCCCGGGTCCCACGTCCAGTCGGAAAGCGACCGGGTCGGGACCGGCCTGCTGGCCCCAGCCCTGAACCCTGAAACGATACGTTCCCCGTTTGGGGAAAAGGTAATCGGTCGAAGCAGTGCCACGGCTAAAGAAATGGATGTGATCCCCGGCTTTGCGGTTGCCTCCTGAAGCCTCCAGCTCGGCAGCAAAATAATCTCTGCGAGGGATCCCTTCATCCTCCGGTGAGATGACGGCGGCGAGGGCGACCTCTTCACCGATGCGAAACAGCTGTTCGACAAAGCCGGGAGACAGATGCCCGCCCTGATTGTCGAAACCGGCACTGGAGGCATCGGCGGGAAGATGACGATCGACATCGATCTCTACTCCGGTCAGATCCTTGAGGGTCCGTTTCAATTCGGTGCGGCTGAGGCGACGGGGTGGAACCGAGCCGGCCGACTCGGGCATGAGGGAGAGCTGATGCCGTTGCCAGGCATCGAGGGCGTCGATGACCGCCTGTCGCTGATGGGGGTCGGGCCCTTCTTCATCGGCGGGCGGCATCTCTCCCGTACGCAGGACGTTGATCAGTGTTTGCCAGTCTGCGGGATCGCCTTTTGCCCCGTCCTCGACGACGATCTCGAGGTCAAAGCCACCTTTGACCTGTTCTCCCGAATGGCAGCGATAACAGTGGGCTTCAAAACCGGCGACGACCACTTCGGGGAAGGCAGGAGCCCACTGGGGCGCGGGATCGGTAGTCTCTGGGATACCCGAAAGCCACAGACTGAGAGAGAAAAAGAGATTCAGGCCCATGATCTTCCGTCACATCTGCTGAAACACGGCTTTGGGGAGCACCGGATTGAGTGCTAAGCCCCGTATAAGATGTACATTACATTATCCGCTGGGATCGGTGCCCTGAACAGGGGCCAGTCCACGTGCTCGGAAGTGAAACTGAACAGAAAGGGCAAGAATGACAGATGAAAAGACACCCCCGACGGCAAAGGGCTCGAAGGGCTTTTCAACGATGAAGAAGATCATTCTGGCACTCATGTTGACCCCGATCTTTCTGTTGCTGATCGGCTTTGCCTTGCCCGGCGACTACTCGGTTCAGAGAACTGTCTTTATCGCTGCGGATGCTGAGGCGATTCATGAGAGTGTTGTCGACTTGAGAGTCTGGCCCGAGTGGACCCCCTGGAATTCCCAATTGGATCCCACTCTGGTCTACACCTATGAAGGTGAGCCGGGAGTGGGTTTCCGTTCCCGCTGGACCGGAGAAAAGGCTGGCAAGGGAACCCTTGAAATTACCAGTGCTGAACCGGGTCGCGGGATCGTCTACGTGATGAAGTTTGAGGGCTTTCCACCGATGGATGGGGTGATCGATCTCCAGGCCAACAAGGGTGGAACCACGGTGACCTGGAAGATGAGCGGAACGATGGATCCTCCTCTGGGAGGGTGGCTCAGCATGACGATGGACTCTGCGCTTGGAGCAGATATCGAAAAAGCCTTCTCCGGTTTGACGAAAAAATTTACCCCCTGAGATTCTGAAACCTGGACCATGACCCGAACTCCTTTTGTTCCTCTCATCGAACTTCGCAAGCGTGCGGCCCGTCTGGCCCGTCGGGGGCATCCGTGGCTCTATCGGGATGACCTGAGAAACGGGGAGCTGGATGACCCGCGATTTGATCCGGGGATGCTGGTTCGAATCCGGGATGACGAAGGCCATGATCTGGGGCTGGGGATCGCTTCGACACGCTCAAAGATTGCCCTTCGACTTTGTGGACCCTGGGCTGCAGAAGAAGTTCCAAGTCCTGAAGAGTTCCTGCGCCATCGCATTCAGCGCGCTTCCGAATTGAGGTCGCTGCAGTCGGAGCCTCTGGCCGGCTGTCGATTGGTGCATGGTGAATCAGACCTGCTGCCGGGTCTGGTGATCGATCGTTACGCCGACGTCTACGTGATTCAGGCAACCACTGCCTGGATGGACGCCCATTCACCGCTGATCGCCCAGGTTCTGCAGGATCTGTTTGAGGTGCGTTGCGTGCTCGCCCGCAATGATGTGGGGGTGCGCAAGTTTGAACGGCTGGGAGAAGAGATCGTGCTTCTGGCTGGTGAGGCTGTGGAACGGGTCACCATCGAAGAAGGGGGTATCCAGCATACGGTGCGCCCCTATGCCGGACAGAAAACCGGCATGTATCTGGATCAGCGGCCCGCTCGCCAGCGAGTCAGAGAGTTGGCTCAGGGTGCAAAGGTCCTCGACCTGTGCTGCTACCAGGGTGGATTCAGCGTTTCCGCCCTGGCTGGAGGAGCAGAATCGGTCACTGCCGTGGATCAGTCGGAGACGGCTCTCGAATTGGCAAAGGAGATCTGCCAGTTGAATGGTCATGGCGCCGTGGAAACGATCCAGGGCAACGTCTTTGATGTGGTCCGTGACCTGCGAGTGGAAAATCGACAGTTTGATCTGATCATTCTCGACCCTCCCGCATTCTGTAAAAGCCGGCGAGAGGTTCAGGGGGGGATTCGCGGGTATCGCGATCTGAATCGGGCGGCATTGAGGCTGCTGGCTCCGGGTGGGCGACTGGTCACCTGTTCCTGCAGTCATCATCTGAAACCGGAGATGTTCGACGACACGCTGAGGCAGTCTGCCCTCGATCTTCCCTACAGGGTGATCGTGGAAGAGCGACTCGGCGCCGGAGATGACCACCCCGTGTCACTGAGATTCCCTGAATCAGAATATCTGAAGGTCCGCATCCTGCGTCGTTGGGATGGGTGATGCCCGGTACTCCTGACCTTTTCTCTTGTGGTGATACTCCCGCTGGAAAGATCGATCTCCCCGATGCAAAGATGGAGTACATCCCGTCTTTTTTTGATGTCGACCTCCAGCAGAGCCTTTATGAAAAGTTGACCTCGGAACTCGAATGGAGTCAGGGGCAGATCAAACTCTATGGCAAAGAGCATGTCATTCCACGTCTCGAAGCCTGGCATGGTGATCCGGGTGCCCGTTACGGGTATTCAGGAACGGAACTGGAACCGTGTCCATGGACCCCTGCTCTGGATGAGATACGCCAGCATCTAATTCGTCATCGATCTGATTTGACCTTCAACTCGGTCCTGGGAAATTGGTACAGAGACGGGGAAGACGCGATGGGTTGGCACAGTGACGACGAAAAGGAACTGGGACCACAACCCTGTATCGCCTCGATCAGTCTCGGCTGCGGTCGCGACATCCGATTCCGCCATCGTTTTCAGAAAGACCTGTCCACGGTGAAGATCCATCTCGAGCCGGGCTCCTTGCTCTTGATGGAAGGGACAACCCAGGAGAACTGGCAACATGAAATCCCGCGTCGCCGAGGGAGAAATGCTCCGGATGGTCGTATCAATCTGACCTTCAGAACCATCCGCTTTCCCAGAACCGGCTGATTCGTTACAGACTCTCTTTGAGAGCTTTCAGGCACTCTTCAAAATCTTTTGAGGGGGTAACCTGAAAACTCAGGTTTTCTCCGCTCAGGGGATGCTGAAGCGAAAGCGATTCGGCATGAAGTGCGGTGCGTTGAATCCACGGCGATTTGACCCCGTATTTGTCATCGCCGATCAGGGGCATTCCAAGATGTGCGAGATGAACCCTGATCTGGTTGCGACGGCCTGTCTCGAGATGAGCTTCAATCAGGCAGTGGTCATTCCAGCGTTCGAGAATCTTCCAGTGGGTGACCGCTGATTTACAGGGGTCATTTGGACGAGCGATCCGTACTTTGCGGTGACGCTTGTCGGTATGAAGCGGGAGTTGACAGGTTCCGGAATCAGTGGGCGGGTTTCCCTGACAGATGGCCAGATATCTGCGACGGAATTTGTTGTTCAACAACTGACGTTTGATGTTGTCTCGAGCTTCTGCAGTGCGGGCAACAACGAGAACTCCACTGGTTTCCAGATCGAGTCGTTGAACGATGAAGAGGGGCGGGTTCTTGCCGCCATCTTTTCGCAGACGGTGATAGAGTTCAGACTGGAGAGTGATCTCGTTCTCACCATCTTCGGTGGCGACGGTCAGCAAACCGGCGGGTTTTTGCACAACGATGATCTGCCGGTCCTGATGCAGGATCTCCAGTCCTTCGGTTACCCTTTGGCGATGAACAGTCCGTCTCCGTGGAGCATCCACTTGTGCGCTGAGTTTTTGACCTGACTTGACCCGAAATCCCGGATCGGTGACGGAATGGCCATCCACGGAGATCCCACCACGGAGGATGATTTCCTTGGCTCTTCGGTGAGAGATCTGCAGTTGCCCGCGGACTTCCGCCTGCAACGCACGCTGATCTTCCTGAGCTGTCCATTCCGCGTGAGACAATGGTCTACTCCCCTGGGATTTGAAACTGGAGGCCTGTACAGGTGCGATGTTCGCCAACCTCCACAGAATGTCCAGTGGTGCTCGATGTTTTGCCGGGAAATCGCTATCCTTCACAGTGCAGGTCTCAGCCCCGGTGGACAGGATTCACCACTATGGGTCATGGAGGCATTGAACCGGCTCTCTTCGGCAGGCTACGGCTCCCCGGAACAGGGCACAGCAAAGTGCACAAATGATCGTGCACTGGAGGTCACATGGCCCAGAAACACATGGCCCAGAAATCCGCAGCCACTTCCCAGGTGGCCCAACGCGAGGACGTCTCCCCCTATTTGCCGATGACTCGTCAGGAGTGCGTCGACCGCGGTTGGCTTCCCGAGAATGAATCGGATCATGATCCCGCCCTCCACGGACTCGATTTTGTGCTCGTCAGCGGCGATGCCTACGTCGATCATCCTTCCTTCGCCAATGCGGTGATTGGCCGTCTGCTCGAGGCGCGGGGACATCGTGTAGCGATTCTTCCCCAGCCGGACTGGAAGAGTGCAGAGCCGTTCAGGGTTTTTGGAGCACCGAGAATCGCTTGGCTGATTTCCGCAGGAAACCTCGATTCCCATCTCAATCATTACACGGCACACAAGAAGCCCCGCTCCGATGATCAGTACTCACCGGGAGGACGTGCAGGTCTGCGTCCGGACGGAGCGACCATCGTCTACTCCCAGCGTTGCAGGGAAGCCTTCAAGGGGGTTCCCATCATTGCAGGGGGTGTGGAAGTTTCGATGCGGCGGATGGCCCATGTCGATTACTGGCATGAAAAGGTCAAGCGTTCGCTGATTCTCGATGCCCGTGTCGATCTCGCCGTTTATGGCATGGGTGAAAAAGCCCTGTTGGGGATCATCGATCGCCTCCAGGCCGGGGAGAAGATCGAAGAGATTCATGACATCCCCGGAACCGCCTATGCGATCGGCAAGCATGGTCGCCCCCATTTTTATCCGGAAAAAAACTGGCAGCAGGGGACGCCGTGGTGGGAACAGACCGGTGATTTCACCGATTCGATTCTGGAGTTGCCGTCTTACGATGAGATCCGGGGACACGATGACGTCAGCAAAGAGCGCTTTGCCCGTGCCCAGCACCTCTTTCATCGCGAGCAGAATCCGGACTCTGCACCGATTCTGGTTCAGCGCCACGGAGACCATACTTTGGTCGTCAATCGACCGATGAAGGCTCTCGAAACAGACGAACTCGATCGGGTTTTCTCTCTGCCCTACAACAAGGAGCCCCACCCGAGTTACGGCGATGAAACGATCCCCGCCCATGAGACGGTCAAGTTTTCCATCAACATCATGCGTGGCTGTTTTGGCGGCTGTACCTTCTGCGCCATCACAGAGCACCAGGGCCGTGCCGTTTCTTCCCGCAGTGAAGAGAGTGTTCTTCAGGAGGTCGAAGATCTGAATCGGCTGCAGGGTTACAAGGGGGTCATCAGTGATCTGGGTGGACCCACCGCAAACATGTATCGCATGCGTTGTACCCGCCCTGAGATTGAAGCTCGCTGCCGTCGCCCATCCTGCGTTCATCCGACCATCTGCAAATTGCTGGGCACCGACCATGGTCCGGTGAAGCAATTGATGCAAAAGGTGAGGGACTCGGATGGAGTGAAGATGGTGCACGTCGCTTCCGGAGTCCGGATGGATCTGGCCAATCTCGATCAGGAATACATCGACGATCTGGCTGCTCATCATGTCGGAGGACATCTCAAGGTGGCTCCGGAACACATCGATGATGACACTCTGAAACTGATGAAGAAGCCGGGAATGGACACGTACCTCGAATTCGAGGAGCGATTCCAGGAAGCGAGTCACAAGGCGGGCAAGGAGCAGTACCTGGTACCTTATTTCCTTTCCAGTCACCCGGGTTGTGAGCAGTCTGCCGCAGTCGATATCGCCGAGTTCTTGCAGGCGCGCCGTCTGCGTCCCCAGCAGGTTCAGGATTTCATTCCGACTCCGGGAACCCCGGCCACCTGTATGTGGTGGACCGGACTCGATCCAACACGGATGAAGGAAGTCTTCGTTGAAAACAAGATGCGCAACAAGCGCAAGCAGCGCGCCATGCTTCAGTGGTGGAAGCCGGAGAATGCTCCTCTGGTTAAAGAACTGCTCCAAGATACGGGCCGTACCGACCTGATCGGTAACCATGAAGGAGCGTTGATTCCCCATGATCGGATCCAGAAGGGCTCGAAAGGGAGTACAGCGCGAAAGAAGCCGGCAGGACGAAGCAGAAAACCAGGAAAAGGGAAATCACGCGGAAGGTGATGTTTTCCAGATCCGCTGTTTGAAGACCCGGTGAATCAGGCTGACGATGGCCAGAACCACCAGCAGTGCCGGGGAGATGGGCCAGTCTCTGACGATGGAGAGCCAGAAGGTCAGCAGGGTGCTGATGACCCCAATCACCGAACAGGTCCACGCATACCCTGAAAGGGATCTTGCTGCCGGAAAGCTGATGGTCGCAGGGATCAGCAGCAATCCGAGAACCGCCTGAGGGCCGATTTCAGGGACGATCATGCCACTGGCAATT
>JAPOLY010000093.1 GCA_029976805.1 bacterium | reverse complement strand
GCTCCCTTGCGTCGCAATTTACGCGCCTTGAGGGTCGACATCAGGAGGCCTTTTCGGGGGTCTGGACCGGTGCCGTCTTCTTTGCTGTTTTGCGCGGAGTGACCTGATTGAGAAGGTCGACCAGATCCGCTCTGGAACGTTCGATGTCATCGGTGAACAAATCCACTTTGTGACTGAACCAGTGATAGAGAAGTGTGGCCGGAATTGCCACTGCCAAGCCTGCAGCGGTGGTAGTCAGTGCGCGTCCGATACCGTCGGCGATGATTTCACCGTTGACTCCGACTCCAGTGGCGAGCCCTCCGGCCATTCCGTCGAACGCATCGATCATTCCCCAGACGGTACCGAGGATGCCGATCAACGGGGCGACCTGAGCGACGACGCTGACCACAGGCAGATATCTCTCGAGGCGCTGGATTTCAGCGATGGCCACACTGTCCATCCGATCCCGAAGGATTTGCAACGGTTGTCGTGCGGATTGAAGTCCCGCAGTCCACGTCGCAGCCACGGGGCCGGGGACCTGTTCTGCCAACTCGATTCCACCAGCGATGCCATCCTTGGCAACCGTGGTTTTCATCTCTTCGAGAAAATCTTCATAATTGACCGTGGCAGCCTGAAAACTGCGGAAACGAACGATGGCGATGGTCACGACTGCAATGCTGGCGAGCAGCAGAGGCAGCATGAAAAAAGGACCGCCGATCCAGAAAAGTTCGATCATCCCTGATCACCGATGGTCTGTTGCTGTTCTTCTGCGTAACGACCAATCGACATGTACTTCTCGAAACGTGTCTGCTTGCGTGCCTCAGGATCCTGGTCACTGATTTCATCCAGGTGGCGGAGGATGGTTTCTTCCAGGCGACGAATCGTCTCATGGGGTTCTCGGTGAGCTCCCCCGACCGGTTCCTCAACCACTTCGTCGACGATGCCAAAGGAAGAGAGATCGGAACTGGTCAACTTGAGAATCTCTGCTGCTCGCGGTGCGTGGGAGGCATCTTTCCAGAGAATGGCGGCGCAACCCTCAGGCGAGATGACGGAGTAGTAAGAGTTCTCGAGCATGAGAATGCGATCCGCCACTCCAATACCGATGGCACCGCCACTTCCCCCCTCGCCGATGACGATGGCGATCACCGGAACCTTGAGAGAGGCCATCTCCTGCAGATTTTTGGCGATGACAAACGCCTGTCCACGCTCTTCCGCCTGAATACCGGGGAAGGCTCCCGCAGTATTGATGAAGGAGACGATGGGAATCCCGAACTTTTCCGCCAGGCGCATCTTCTTGATGGCTTTGCGGTATCCCTCCGGGTGGGGCATGCCAAAGTTACAGGCCACTTTCTCGGGATTGGTCTTTCCCTTGCGGTGTCCCACGATCATCACCTTGCGGCCGCGGATTCGGCCGAGCCCAGTGACGATGGCCGGATCATCCCGATAGGCCCCATCTCCATACAACTCGAAGAAGTCGGTGACGAAACCCTTGATGTAATCGCTGGTCAATGGGCGTTGGGGGTGGCGGGCGATCTGAACGCGCTGCCACGGATTCAGGTGGGAGTAAATAGCGCGCTTTTTCTCCTCACACTTGCGTTCCAGCTCTTCCAGCTGGCCCGAAAGGTCGATTTCGGAACTCTCGGAAAAGGACCGCAACTCGGCGATGCGGTTCTCCAGTTCCACGATCGGAGCCTCGAAATCGAGGCCGTGTGCGCTGGACTCATTCTCCATCGATGATTCTTCCCATTCTGCGGGGGGTGCACTCCCGCACCGTGTTCGGTGAAGCGGACATGGTACGGCGGGAAAAGGGGGGAGGCCAGCGCTCCGGTGCGCTTGCCCGAAGCGCCGGCGGAGTCCACAATCGGCGTTCTTGCCGGGGGGGCCCCGGCGAACCCCGGCAGATCTCCCTGATTCAGGAGTTTCGATGTCCGTCACCTATACCGTTACGGTGATCCATGACAAGGATCCCCAGCCTTCGCCCCAGACCGAACTTCGGGAGGCACTGCAGAGAGTGCAGCCGGAGGTCACCATCCTTCGTCCGCCCGCCTCCGATCCGGTCTACTACCTTCAGGTTCCGGATGAGGATGCGGACAAAGTGGCCGTCCTCGCCCAGGAGTTCCTCGCCGGTTCACCGGCGTGCAGCGCCATCGTCCAGAAAGGACTCGATCTTCCTGCGAGGGCAGAGGATGAAGCGGCGATCATCGTCCAGCGCAAGCCGGGGGTGATGGATCCTGTTTCGCAAAGTGTACTGCATGCGATGAATGAATCGGGATTCCAGAAAGACGCTTGTCAGGTGCGCACCGGTTGGCGTTACCGTGTGGCGGCAACCCCGGTCTCGAAAGACAACCTCAGTGAAGTCGCCGGAGAACTGGGAAATGAAATCGTCGACGAATGGTTTACCTATGCCGAGGGGGAAGCGGAGCAGATCAGTGATCCTTTCCGAACCTTCCCCGCGGAAACCGGAGGCCGGGTCGAGATTGAACTGCTCGACGTCTCCGACGAAAGACTTCAGCAGATCAGTGACGAAGGCGGGCTCAGCCTCGACCTGCGCGAGATGCAGACGATTCGTGATCACTACCAGGGACTCGGTCGCAATCCGAGTGAAATCGAATTGGAAACCATCGCCCAGACCTGGTCGGAGCACTGCTGTCACAAAACCCTGACCGGTCGAATCCGCCATGGTGATCTCGTCTATGGCAACATGCTCAAGGAAACGATCTTTGCGGTCACCCGGGAGCTGGACAAATCGTGGTGCTGGTCCGTTTTCAAGGACAACGCCGGAGTCATCGCCATCGATGACGAGTGGGGCGTGTCCTTCAAGGTGGAGACCCACAACCACCCCAGTGCCCTGGAACCCTACGGGGGAGCAGGCACCGGGATCGGTGGCGTGATCCGCGATACTCTGGGCACCGGACTCGGGGCCCGACCGATTCTGAATACGGATGTCTTTTGCTTCGCCCCTCTCGATACGGCGGAAGAGGATTTGCCCGCAGGAACCCTGCATCCGCGCCGATTGCTCAGGGGCGTGGTTTCCGGAGTGCGCGATTACGGCAACCGCATGGGTATCCCGACCGCCAATGGTGCCATCCATTTCCACCCCGACTTCGCCGGCAATCCCCTCGTCTTCTGTGGCTCCGTCGGCCTGATCCGCAAGGAGCATGTCGACAAGGAGGTCAAGCCCGGCGATTGCATCGTCGCCATCGGCGGTCGTACCGGTCGCGATGGCATTCACGGAGCGACCTTCTCCTCACGAGAGTTGACGGAAGAATCGGAAGTGGTCTCCTCCGGTGCCGTACAGATCGGTAACCCCATCGAAGAGAAAAAAGTCCTCGACGCCATCCTGCGCCTGCGCGATGAGAATCTGTGCCGGGCGGTGACCGACTGCGGAGCCGGTGGCTTCTCCAGTGCGGTCGGCGAGATGGGCGAGGAAACCGGAGCCGACGTCTATCTGGAAAGAGCTCCGCTGAAGTACGACGGTCTCGGTCCCACGGAAGTGTGGATCAGTGAGGCCCAGGAGCGCATGGTGATGGCGGTCGATCCGGCGAAGATGGATCGACTGCGGGAGATTCTCGCTGAAGAAGAAGTGGAATGCGCCGTTCTGGGTGAGTTCCGCGGAGACGGGAAACTGCGCCTGCATCACAACGGTGAATTGATGGGGGAGATGGACGTTCATTTCCTCCACGAGGGACGCCCCGATTACGAGCGGGTCTCCGAAGTGCCCACGGTTCCCGCAGAAGTGCCGGTGAACCCTCATGGGGTCAACGTCGCAGACCTCCTTCCGATCCTTCTGGCGGATGGCAATGTCGCCTCCAAGGAAGCAGTGATCCGTCAATACGATCACGAGGTTCAGGGCCGTATGACCTTGCGGCCACTGGCGGGAGCGGATCGGGATGCTCCGATGGACGGCTGCGCCCTCGACCCGCTGCGCAACGGTGCCCATCAGGTGGTGGTGGCCAACGGCCTCGCCATCGGGATCGGTGCCGTCGACACCTATCAAATGGCGTGCCACGCCGTCGACGAATCCCTGCGCAATGTGGTCGCCTCTGGCGGAACCCTCGACCGGGCCGCCCTCCTCGACAACTTCGCCTGGGGAGATGTGCGTGATCCGAAGATCCTCGGTGAATTGGTCGAGTGCTCCCGTGGCGCTGCCGATGCGGCAAGGATCTATGGCACTCCCTTCGTCTCCGGCAAGGATTCGCTGCACAACACCTTCCGTTCCGGAGGGGTTTCCAAATCGATTCCGCCGGTACTGCTCGTCTCAGCGATCTCCATCGTTCCGGGGGCTCCTCAAACGGTCGGCAGTGATCTGAAGGCCAGTGATTCGGTGATGGTTCTCGTCGGACCGGACGCGGCTTTGCCGGGCAGTCTGTGTCAGCCGTACCTCGGGGGAAGTGGAGGAGCACCCGCCGCCTTTGATGGCGAGTTGGGACTGAAGATCCTCAACACGATTGCCACGGGGATGAAAGAGCGCCGCTTCCGTGCGGTCCACGACCTCAGTGAAGGGGGACTGGCGGTGGCCGCCGCCGAGATGACTTTCGGTGGCGGGGGGCTCGGGATGGTCCTCAATGTTCCCGAGGGTGCGGAGAAGTGGAACTTCCTCTTTGGTGAGGGACCGCATCGCTTCTTCCTGGAAATGAACGTCGATCAGTGGGAGTCCTTCCAGCCCGAGTGTGAGGCTGCAGGAATCCCGGTAATGCCCATCGGACACACCACCGATCAGGGACACTTGTCGATCCAGCACACGGGGGGAACCCTCGTCGATGCTCCGGTGAACCAACTCAAGCAACAGTGGCAAAAGACTCTGGAGGCAGCATGGCCGGTGGAGTAGATCAGGGAGCGCCGAAGGCGCTGGTCCTGCGTGCAGCAGGAACCAATTGTGATGAAGAAACGGTCCACGCCCTCGAGTTGGCTGGTGCATCCGTCCAACTGATGCACGTCAACGCCCTCAGCGAATCTCCAGAGGTTCTCGAAGAGGTGGGCCTGCTGGCGATCCCCGGCGGCTTCACCTTTGGCGATGACGTCGCCAGTGGTGCGGTCCTCGCCCATATTCTGGAAAAGCGTCTCTCCAAGGAACTGCACGCCTTTGTGGAACGGGGCGGACTGGTCGTGGGAATCTGTAACGGTTTCCAGGTGCTGGTACGCCTCGGACTGCTTCCAGGAGGGGAAGATCGGGGAGCGTTGCTGTGGAACAACTCGGCCCGCTTCGAAGATCGCTGGGTACACCTGCAGGCCGGCGACGCCGACTGCCCGTGGTTTGTCCCTGGAGAGCGATACTTCATTCCGGTCGCCCATGCCGAAGGCCGCTTCGAGTGGTTCCCCAAAGAGGGAGCCGCGCCTCTGGAAGAGAACCGGATTGCATTCCATTACACCGATGAAGAGGGCAACAAGGCCGAGTATCCGCTGGATCCGAATGGATCGCATCGCGCCATCGCTGGCCTGATTTCTGCCAACGGCAACGTTCTCGGGATGATGCCTCACCCGGAACGTTTCGTACGTCCGGAGCATCACCCATCGTGGATGCGTTTGCGCGCCGATGGCGGGGTTCCCTCCGAAGAAGACCTTCCGGTTCCGCTGGGGCTTTCGATCTTCCGTCGGGCAGTGGAGACGCTGCGTCACCGATCCGGTGAACTGGTGGGAGAGAGCGAGGTCTCTTGAATTCCGGCTCTTCCGCAATTCGCCGACCCTGGATCTGTCGCGAAGTCGATGCTTCCCTCGCCGCCGAATTGGCACGTCAGTTGGGAACGCCGGAAGTGGTCGCCCGTCTACTGGTCGACCGCGGCCTGACCACGATGGAAGAGGCCCGTAACTTCCTCGATCCCAAATGGAATGGCCTTCACGATCCATCCGAGTTACCGGATCTGGAGGAAGCGGTCGACACGATCCTCGCCGTCCGCGATGCGGGCGGAACTGTCGGCGTCTTTGGGGACTACGATGTCGATGGCATCAGTGGTAGCGCCATTCTTCAGGAAGTCTTCCGCCATCTGGGAATCCAGGTGACCTGCCGCTTGCCTCATCGGGTGAGAGAGGGCTATGGCCTCAGCAAGATCGCCGTGGAAGAGTTCGCTGAAAAGGAAGTGGACCTGATCGTGACGGTCGATGGCGGCAGCAACGATACCGAAGCGATCCAGCTCGCTCAGGAGTTGGGTCTGGAAGTGATCGTCACCGACCACCATCAGGTCATGAATCCTTCCGAGGGAATCCTGCTGGTGCACCCGGACCGTCCCGATCAGGAGTGCATCTCCGTCGGACTCTGCGGTGCGGGAGTCGCCTACAAGTTGGCCTGGGCAGTGGCCCGGGAAGCGGGAGGGGGGGGAGCCGTCGACGAGGCGACCCGGGACCTCCTCATCGAGATGGCGGGATTTGCCTCTCTGGGAACCGTCGCCGACGTTGTACCTCTGACCGGTGAGAATCGGATCATCGTTCGCCATGGACTGAGGATTCTGCAATCGACCCGTCGGCCGGGGCTCGAAGCATTGATGGACCAGTGCAACATCGATCGCACGAAAATTTCCTCCACCGATATCGGATTCCGGATTGCTCCCCACCTGAATGCGGCGGGCCGCATCGATGATGCCACCGCTGCCCTCGAATTGCTGACCACCGCGGACTCCCAGCGAGGCAAGGAACTCGCCCGCGAGATGGGGAATCTCAATCGTCGCCGCAAGGAGATCGAGGATGAGATGGTCGAGGCGTGCGTGGAGGAAGTGGAGGCAGGAAAGCATCCTGAAGAAGGACCTTTGGTCTTTGCCCGTGAGGGCTGGCACACCGGCGTTGCGGGAATTGTGGCGAGCCGCATCAGTGAACGGCAGGGAAGACCCACCTGGGTTCTCTGTATCGATGGCGATGAAGCCCGTGGATCGGGCCGCGGATTCCCCGAGTGGTCACTGGCGGAGATGTATCCGCTGATGGAACCGATCGTCGAAAGAGTCGGTGGTCACGCTGCCGCCGGGGGCACCACCGTGGCGGTCGATCAGATCGAGACTCTGCGTTCCGCCCTTCTTCAGAGCGAGGCGGATCGGGAGCAGGAGCGGGATGTTCCTCCACGGTATTACGACGGAGTTCTGGCTGCCGCAGATCTGACACTGACTCTGGCCGAGCATCTGGAGTGCCTGGCTCCCTTTGGAGAGGGCAACCGCGAGCCGGTCTTCCGCATCGAAGGGCTGCGACTGGATGGTGATCCCCGTCTGGTCGGTGAACAGCAGGCCCACATTCAGGCCCACTTCCGGGGAGAGGGAGTTCGCATCCCTTCCATCTGGTTTCGCGCCGCAGGCCGCGCCCATGAATTGACCCGCGGGGGAGAAGTGGTGCTGATGGCCCGTATCGGCATCAATGAATTCCGCGGCCGCCACCTGCAGTTGCAGATCGTCGACTGTCTCGAAGACTGAGACTGTTGAAAGGTGACGGAAATCGTCACTTTGACACACAGGGTCGTCACAAAGTGACACGGAGCGTCACATCTCCCCCCTGGCGTCAGCAGCCGGCTTCACCCCTGTAGGCCGGGTCGGGTCTTTAAGTTTTTTCATTTTAATAACTTATGAAAAATATCCGGATTTGGCCCCGGTCTGGCCCACCCCTTGCCATAGATCCCCCGTGACGCGGATCGGGCTTCGGAGCAAAGCTCTTCCCCGCCGATCGGGCCAGGTGGCCCTCACTGATTTTTGATTTTCAACACGCTCCGGGACAGTCATGGGAGGAAAAACCATGAACAACG
>JAPOLY010000070.1 GCA_029976805.1 bacterium | reverse complement strand
TTCAAATCAGCCATCAAACCAGAGATTTCACTGGCGCATTTCTCCCATGGGACGGGCAGCCCCTGGAGTGATCTCAAACGCAGGTGAGCCAGAATATTTCCGGCATCGAGCGCAGGGTCGGAATTGGCCAATAGATCCAGGTCCAAAAGAGTCATTTGATCTTTTGTCATCAAAACCTGTTTGTCATGAAAATCCCTGTGGCTGACTACGGGAGGAGTAGGAGGGAGTTGTTTCAATCGGTCGATCACTTCAGTCACGATGGGTTCCACTCCTTTGGAGGGTTCCGCGAGGATTCGATGAAAAACTTCATTGCGCTTTACGAGGATTTCCACTTCATCTTCAACAGTGTGATCCGGCAGCTGATCACTGGCGGATGTCGTTCCCAAAAACCGAAGAATTCGGAGGATCGCCTGAATGTGTGAATCCTCCCATTTTCCTGATTTCCAGATGGCATTGAGACTGTCACCCGGGGCCGCTTCGACGATCAACGTTTTTGTTTGGCTGTCCCAACGGGAGATTTGCGGAATTTGAATCGAATGCTTCGCTGCAGCGGGCTCCAAATGTTTCCAGCGTTCAAGGACCTGCCGATCCTTGCGAAAAACTTTTGCAAACTGTTGGTTTCCCAACCTGAAAATCGCTCTGCTTCCGAGTCTCCATGCCAGCAACTCCACAGGAATGCCCTCAGAGATCCAGCGCCCCACCATTTCTGGTAATGCCGGCAGCCTTTTATCGGACATGGGATCCAGGGATTCGAGTTCCCCAGTTTCCGAGAGGTGGTGCCAGTGGATGGCATTTTCACCGGATCCACCATGAAGGCAGTACCACCCTCCCGATCGGGCCTCCTCGACTCTGAGCCATGGCCCCCCTGAGGCCAGGGCAGAAGCAAGTGTTGGAGTCAGTTTCTGTGTCCATGGGACTGAATCAGCCATGCCTCAACTCCCGCCTTTTTTCAAAAGCATTTCACAGTGACTGACGGTGTCCTGCATCTCATTGATCCATGATGGAGAAAGTGATCTGAAGGGTTCAAAGGCGCGTCGCAAGCAAGCGATCAGTCTGCCAACCAGTATTTCCTTATTTGAAACTTTCCTTGGAGTTGACTGCTGATAACTCTCCAAAAGAAGCTTGGCGAGGTGTTCAGATTTTCCGAGATTTGACAGGTCTTCCATGACAGAACCTAGGTCCATGCATGCATATCCTCGACCCGCTCGATCGAAATCCAGTAGGAAGGGGACATCTTCAGTCAGCAGTATCTGTTTCAGGTGCAGGTCACCATGAGCCAGTACTGAAGGAACGAGATTCAGAGTTGGAACCAAAGCCTTGATCTGATTGGCCAGTGTCAAAAAATCGAACCTGTATTCTGGCAGCATTTCACCCAGATCCTCCGCCGTCTGCTCAATTTCTTTTGCAAGAATTTGAGGTGGACTGTGAGTGCTGATTTCCAGAGGAATTTGGTGGAACTCGCTGAGTGCTTTACCGGTTTTCTGAATCACTTCTCCAATGTCTGGAGACTCAAGATCCAGATGCGAACCTTCAACCCACTCATGACCAAAGATGTTCATCGCAGGAGAAGTCCCCAAAAATCGGGGAGTTCGGAAGTTTTTACAGTTTTCAGTGGCGTGAGAGATAGAGAGAGCAAGATTTCTGGACCTTGAAATTGATACTCTGTTTTCGACCTTCAAATGCAACATTTTTCGAACCTTCAGATCTTCCTGAAGATTTCTCAATTTGATTTTTGTTCGCAGGACAGCTCTTCGGCCCGGCTTGTATGCCACCAACTTGTGCCTCGTCAGGCTTCTCTGAAGCCTCCAATGATCGTATGTGATCGTACCCAGCATCGGTTCAATGAGTCTTCTGAATCGACTGGGCTCAAAGATCCGGCGCAATTGGGGAATTTCCTCATCTCCGGGAAACGGTAAACCCACTGCAAACGCTTCAGCATCGAGGAAAGGTTCAAAATCTCCCTGTGAACTGGAAAGGTTTTTGGATAGGAGCTTGGAATGAAAAACTTTCGCCGCTTCAAGATTTGAAAACAACCGGAGGTTCATTCCTTGTGGTGCTGTTTCTGCGGTGCCTTCAATAGGGCCGTTGACAAACAATCGACAGGATTCAGCCTTGTTGCGAATGTAAGTGACGGAACTGTTGAGATCGGGGACTTCGAAGACCCAACCCTTCTTTTGCCATACCGTCCAGAGATCGCCTGAAACCAGAGCACTCAATGCTGGAGGTGAGTATGAGGGAAGTGGGAGGTGGCTCATGATACACCTCCGGGGGCTCCCGGAAGGATTCTGCGACTGATCTTCCCGTCCTGCATTTCAATTCGAGAATTGAAACAGCGTTCCAGGTCTTCATCATGTGTGATGATCAACAAAGTTTTCCCAACGAAGTCTTCTGTCAGCATTTGTTGAATTTGACGTCGGCTTTCAGGATCGATCGCTGTGGTGGGTTCATCAAGAATGACGATTGACGAGTCCCTGAGCAATGCTGTACTGAGAGTCAGGCGACGCTTCTCTCCTCCAGAAAGATCTTGTCCACCTTCCGTCATTTCCCGATCCAAGCCATCCGGATCGTCAATGATGAAGTCACAGCGTGCTCTTCTCAGTGCTTCGATCATTTGTTCGTCAGACGCCTCGGGCTTGTGAAACTGCAAATGTTCTCTGACAGTTCCAGAAAGAATAAAACTTTCTTGAAGCACGATGGACAACTGCTCTCTCATACTTCGGATGGTCCAGTTTTTGATGGGGATTCCATCGATGGAGATTTGCCCGGTTTCCGGTTCATAGAGTCGAAGGAGAAGGGCAGTGAGGGTGCTTTTTCCTGCTCCATTGGGGCCAGTCAAGACGACATGCTCACCCGAGGTGATTTCGAGATTCAAGCCTTCAAAGACTGTGCGATTTGCCTTGGATCCGGTTTCACCACTGCGACCTTCTATTGCTTCCGGGGAGGCGTGGTAGGAGAAAGATACGTTTTCAAATCGTATTTGGCCCTGAAGTTGTGGGGCTTCTTCAGCGTTGGGGTCATCTTTCTCCTCAGGGTGAATTGTCAGAATTTCTGAAATTCTGTCAGCACAAGCTGCGGCTTTACCGATTTTGCCAGAGAGTCGCGCTGCTTTGCGCAGTGGTTTTTGCAGAGACCGAACATAAGAGATAAACACCAGGAGGTCTCCGGGTGTCATTCCTGAGTCGCTGAAAACCCGATATGCCCCAGCCAACAAAACGAGGGACAGTCCTCCTGCGAAGATCAATTCCGTCCAGCGAGACAGTGCTGCCTGAAGTCGAGTCGCTTTGACTCCCTGACGAAGTGAGGATCGGTTTTTTCGGGCAAACTTTCTGACAACTTCGTCTTCTCTGCCCAGACTTTTGATGAGTTTTAGAGAAGAGAGTCCCTCTCCTGTGGTGAATGCAATGTCACCTTCATGCTCTCTCTGTTTTTTGGCAACTTTAGTGATCTTTACGCTGAATATCCGGGAAAGAACCGCAATTAATAGCAGGACTACCAGCGATACGAGAGACAACTGCCAATCGATCATTCCCATGAGAGCCAGTGTTGCCAGAGCTTGAACAACTCTGCCTGCAAAGTCGACGAGCTCAGTGGAAAGTACATCCCGAAGCATGGGAACATCGCCGGTGATTCGTACCAATAGATCACCGAGTTTTTGATCACGATGAAACTTGAGCGAAAGTAAAAGCAAGTGTGAGTAAACTCGCTTTCTCAACTTCATGATCATTCTTTGACCGGCAACAGCACTGGTGACAGTCCGTGCATATCCCGCGATTCCCTGTCCCACTGCGATCAAAAGTACAGCAAGACTGACAAACGCAAGGAATTGAACCGGTTCTTGAGCGGGCCACTGGGGATCGATGAAGGGAAGGGTTTTAGAGTTTTCAGGAATCAGCAATCCGTCGAAGATAAATTTGACGGGCCAGGGAGCCAACAAAGCGAAGCCGATTTCAAAAATGAGAGCAAAGGCGGATGCTCCCAGAAGAGGGGCTTGTGCTTTGAGAAGATCCCCGTGTTTTCCAGTGACGGTTCTCCAGTCATGGAGTCCCTTTTTAATAACCTTGGCGGAACTCATCGAACCGACTCCACCGCTTCGAGAATTTGTTGGGCTCGCATTTGCCAGGTGGCATTTTCAAGAACCCATTTTCGGCACAGTTCGCCCGCTTTCGGTTCCACTTTCAATCTGGATAATTCGTGATTCATACCCTCTGCGAACATGCGAGTATCGCCGGAGTCTGCAAGTGTTCCCCTGCCATCGACAACGAGATCACCGATCTGACCACGATTAGTGGCAACAACCGGCATTCCACAACTGAAGTATTCGTAGATTTTCAACGGCGAAAACCAGAACTCTTCCATCTCCGGATAGGGTGCTACTCCCAGGTTACAATGTCCGAGCCATTCCCCGACCGCTGAGTGGGGGATACTTCCTGTGAAGTGCACGCGATCCATTAATCCTTTTTGTTGGACATTCACCTCAAATGCAGGCTTCTCAGGACCATCTCCAATACAGAGCAGGTGAGCGTTTGAGCCCAAATCCTTGACGAGGTATTCAAAGGACGTCAGTAGATCCTGGATTCCATGCCATGGTCTGAAAGTACCGGTGAAACCAATCAGGGGAATGTTGTCAGGTGGCAATGAATCGGGACGTTTTGTCGTAGAAGGTTTGAAGACATCCTGATCGACGCCGTTGGGGACGAGAATCACACCCTCGTGGTGTCCTCTTTCAGAGACTACCCAGTCTTGGATCTCTTTCGAAACACAAACGACCACATCTGCTTCTCTGAGAAGCAGGCGAGACAGGCCTGCGGCCAGATTCTCGTTGGCGAGTTGCCTGTATTTTTTTGACTCCAGGGCAAGGGGGCTGTTGACCTCCAATACGAAGGGAACTTGATGTTTCCTTGCCAAATAAAGGCCACCCGGGTGCCAGAGACTGTATCGCTCATATACGAAGTCATGGATCTCGTCGATATTGTCGAGTCTGGCGAGAAAGAGTCGACTTTCTCTTTCTTCAATCGATTTGTGCTTTTTACGGGGGGGGAGCTCCATGGCATGAATCGGTATCGTGCCAAGTTTTTCTCCTTCTGGCCGAATCGTATACAGATCTCCTCCCAAGCCAAGCTGGCTGAACGCCTTGCAAATGGAAGCCACATGAATGCTGGCTCCCTTTTGCCCGGGAACAGGAATCCCCGGATCGGCGCATATATAGGAGAAGTTCTTCAGTTTCATCCCTGGTTACCCCCGACGAGCACTGGTCTCAAAGTGGGATTTGAGGGTTGCGACGTTGGTTGACAGGTTAAAGAGGTTTTCTGCCCTGCTCCTTGCAGATCCGATTTTCCATTCTTTGGAATCCACACGGCTTTTCAGTGATTTGATTCCGTCTGCGAGAGCTCTTGCGTCACCCGGTTCGACCAATTCCCCTGTTCCTTCCGCTAGAATTTCGGGGCAACCGGTCAAGGTTGTTGAAACTGCAGGAAGATCCAATGCCAGAGCTTCCAGAAGTACAGTGGGGAGGGCATCCATGTTTCCGTCTGCATCCGGAATGCATGCCAGAGCCATCATTGTTGCTTCGGAGCAGTGACGCCTGACTTCTTCGATGGGGAGTGCACCAAGAAATCGGACTTTATCATTCAATCCAAGTCTTTGATTCATCTGGTGCAGTTTTTCCTGATCGTCACCATCTCCAATAATGTCGACTTGCAGATCCATTCCCTCTTCTGAGAGAAGTTTGATGGATTGCAGTAGGATGTCGAAACCTTTCTTGGGTACAAGGCGACCAACACTGATAATTTTTGTTGGTTCTGCATTGAGCGGACTTCGGTCGGTTGGAACTTCAAAGAAATCCATATTGATTCCGTTGTAGAGTCGTTTGACCTTTGCTGCGTCGATACCGGGGGTGTGATCCAGAATATATTGACGATTGAAATCACTCACTGTGATTGCAAATGCGGAATGGTCGGTCAGCTCTCTAAACAGGTTTCTGTTTACCGTTTCACGAAAGATATCCTTCGCATGGCAAGTAAAGGAGAAGGGGATGTCGTAGAGGAGGTTGACCAATGCTGCCATGCGTGTCGAAATTGTAGCGAAGTGTGCATGGAAGTGTTGTACACCGCGCATGCGAGCTTCTGCACCTATGTAAACCGCTCTTAGCAGCATATCCAATTCTTTTGGAATCGAGTGTTCTCGAAGAAAGTCGACAGCAAGTTGCCAGCGTTCCATGCTTGGGACGATACCGGGCGGAAACTTGGAAATCTTGTCCCAATAACTCTCCGGTTTTTCCCTGAGAACGTATTCGATGGTCAGTTTCAGCTCACTGAGACTGCCATGAAATCGACCATCACCAGGAGCCATCAAACTGAAGACTTCGACTTCAACTCCCTGTCTCTCAAGCTCGAGAATTTCATTGAGAATGAAGGTCTCAGAGAGCCTTGGGAACATCTTCAGGATGTATCCAACCTTGAGAGGTTGATCATGCTCTGAGGAGGGTGTCATTGACATCTTCTTCTTCTTTCCTTTTTCGGATCGTGGTCGAAAGAATCTCGTCAACTCTGGACAAAAAGTTGCCGATTCCGTCCATGTTGAGGCCCAATTCGTCCACGGTTTTCAAATGAGGGGATTCAAGACCTGTTTCGATGGCTTCGATCAGCTTTTCAGTGGTCAGTTCATCGGGGTGGATCATGTTGATCAAACCCTTTTGAGAAAACTTCTGGGCCCGGATCCACTGCTCTTTTCTGGGAGAGACACGGGGAATAATGATCGTGGGCTTGCGAACAGCAATTGCTTCAAGGGTCGCATTGTAGCCACCCATGGAGACGATGACGTCAGCAGCTCTCAAATGATCTTCAAGGTGGGTTGTGAACCGCAAAATTTCAATATTGTTGTACTGATGGAATCGGTCGATCAGATTTCTTGCAGTGGCTCTGTTCAGATGCGGGCCTGTCACCAAGGTTCCTACATACTTGTTTGGGAAACTACTCAAAGCTTGAAGAAATGTTTCGCCGAGCGGATCCCCATCCTCACCGCCTCCCGCAACACAGACTATTTTCTTTTGGGAATTTCTTCTTAAGCTAAGGGAATCGATGAAGTCAGTATGCAGTTTGGAAAGACTGATCCGCTTCAGGTATCCAAGGTACTCGATTCGTTGATTTGTGGTCTCACTCAATTGGTAGAGCTTGCCCAAATCAAAGACGTCTTTACTTCCATAAACCCAAATGTGGTCGTAGAGAGATTCGACAAGGAGATTGGCCCCGGATTTTTTCCAGGACTTTCGTACTGTCTCACTCTCATCGATGATATCGCGTAATCCTATTGCGATGCGTGTCCCTCGAGATTTGAGATCTGGAAGGAGTGGAATCAGCTCTCCACTCAATCCTGTTGGCACGTGGTCGACGATGAGCAGGTCTGGATCGAAGGCGAGGATTTCCTTGCGAAGTTTGTCTCGCCGGCGACGGAATGCGGTGAGAGTGTCGATTTGTGGATTTCGGGGGATGTACTCGCCGGAGGAATCCTTGGTCATCGGTTCCATTACTGCGACACGGGTCCGGACGGGCATTTTGAAAAAGGTGGCCTTTGCAGAACCGGTGATCAGCAGGATTTCGACATCTTCGAGATGGTCCTGAATACGCGAGGCGAGCAGCAGGCAACGGCGAAAATGTCCCAGTCCAAATCCATCATGGCTGTAAAAAGCCACCCTTCGCATGGGTTTGGAAGGGATATTCCCTAAAGTAGAGGAATCACTCTTCGCCGAGGTCATGAATCGTCCAATCGAGGTATTCAAATGAGTACATTCGATTACTTCGCAAATATGATTCCATAAACTTTCAGTATTGAATGTATATAGCAACAGACTGGACGGATTCCTGTAAGTGCTTTTGTGGTAGATGTTTAAGATGTATTAGATAGGCGCATAGAGGGGGTGGGGAGCATTGAGAGGTGGCCATTTATGGCCACCTCTCAAATCGACCACCGATGGTGGTCACATTTGGCCAGCATGGGCGACATATAGCCAAAATTCTGACTATAAACCGCGCTTGTCCAGTCGGTGCCGGAGGGCGCCACGGGTCAAACCCAGCAGTCTGGCGACTTCCGAGACATTCCCTCCCGTAAAGTCGAGGGCTTGCTGAATCAGTTGGGTTTCCACCTCAGCAAGGGTGCAGGGTTCTTTTTCGAAATCGAACTGAATGTCTCCGAGAGCCAGCGGGCCTCTGACCAGTGCCGCTCCATCTCCTTGCAGATTGAGAGCGGGTGAGGCCAATGTTTCGCCGGAAGAGATCAGGACCATTCGCTCTATGGTGTGAGCCAACTCTCGAACATTTCCTGGCCAACTGTAGCTTTTCAGTTCCTCGCGGACAGAGTCCGGAATCTGGAGATGATCCTTGCGATATCTTTTCGAGTGAATATCCACAAAGTGATCCACCAACAGGTCAAGGTCATGCCCCCTGTCTCGCAGGGCGGGAAGTGTGATAGAGACGACCTTCAAGCGATAGTAGAGGTCGGATCTGAAAGAGCCATCCCGGGATGCCTGTTCCAGGTTCTGGTTTGTCGCTGCGATGATCCTGACGTCAGCGGAATACTCCCGAGTACCTCCAACCCGACGAACCTTCTTGGTTTCGAGTACATTGAGAAGTTTGGTTTGCATCTCAAGGGGCATGTCGCCGATTTCGTCAAGGAAAATGGTGCCGCCAGCGGCAACTTCAAAGAGGCCTTGCTTTTGTTGGGAGGCTCCAGTGAATGAGCCCTTCTCGTGTCCGAAAAGTTCACTTTCAATCAAGTCCTTGGGCAGTCCACTGCAGTTGACCTGCAGAAAAGGGAATCTCGAAAGACTTCCTTTTTCATGAATGTATCGGGCAAGAAGGTCTTTGCCGACACCGGTCTCCCCGCCGATCAATACCGTGGGTAACTCTGCTGCTTTGTCGATAGGGATCTGGGAAAGTTGCTCGACCACCTCAAGGACCTGCTGGATGGGGGGGCACTCACCGACGATGGTCTTGCGTTCACTGAGTGCTGAGACTCTCTCGTGGGCTCCAACGAGCCTTCTCATCTCGGCATTTTCAAGCTCTCGTTCGACAACCAGGTTGAGTTCTTCGAGGTCGAGAGGTTTTTCAAGATAATCGAGGGCTCCTTCTTTCATCGCTTCAACAGCACTGTCGACAGAAGCGAAAGCGGTCACCATGAGAACGGGCACTTCAGGGAGCTCTTGGCGAAGACTGCGAAGGACTTCCAGGCCGTCTATGTCAGGTAACTGGACGTCAAGGATAGCCATGTCGATAGATTCGGATTTGATGATTTTCAGTGCCTCTGCACCTGTTTCTGCAGGAAGACAACGATGACCACCTCTGCCCAATTCCAGAGTGAGGGATTGGAGTAGAGGGATCTCATCATCGAGGATCAGAATTTGTGCCATGTTCTGTTCCTTTCAGCCCGGAGGCGTTTTGTGAATCGGTGGGAATCGTCAACAAAAACCGGCTGCCTTTTCCGGATTCGGATTCCACTTCGATTTTTCCACCGTGTCCCACGACAATTCTTTGAGTCAGGGAGAGCCCCAGCCCAAGGCCGGACTTCTTGGTGGTGAAGTAGGGTTTGAAAAGTTGGGCAAGAACCTCTGCCGTCATTCCGTGGCCGGTATCATGCACTTCTATGAAAATTTCATCGCCACTGCTTCTCGCTGACAATGATACCACACCACCAGGATTACAGGACTCAATCGCGTTATTTAGGAGCACCAGAATCGATTGCTCGATTTTTCGTTCATCAATTCTTGCAGCGGGAAGAGTTCCGGTGATTTGGCATTTCACACTCACCTGTCTTTTATCTGCATATCCTGATACCGCTTCACACAGTGCGGGTATTCGTGAGTCCAGCTGCGCCTCACTGTAGGTCAGCTGGATGGGCTTTAATCCCTTCAGGAGGTCTTTCAGCCACCGGTCTGCACGATCAACCGTTTCGAGAATCGTCTTCATCGACATATCTGGATCTGAGCCTCCATCAGAGCGTAATCGATTCTGGGCCAGTGCCCGAATACTGCCGAGTGGATTTCTGATGTTGTGGGCGATGGTGGCCGTCATTTCGCCGACAGCGGCAAGCCTCTCCCGATCAACCAGTTGTGATTGGGCCCTGGAAATTTCTTCCGACATCGATTCTACATCTCTGGCCAATTGTCCGATTTCACTCTCTGAGGCAATGGGAATAGTTTCGCCATATTTTCCAGAGGAGATTTCTCGCGTGGCTGCAGACAGAAGCTCGAGCGGTACCACGATCCACTTGCGAACCAGGTAGAAAAAGATGATCCCCAGCAAAATCAGGGATAGCCCTGTTCCAAAAAAGACAAGTTTGATCTGCTGATAATTGACCACCGCAAGTTTGTCGAGAATTGCAAGTCGGGATTGAAGTTGTTGCTCAAGTTCCTGAAGTGATTCGGTTATCTCCGGTATCAATCGGGTTTTAAGCCAATTTCTGGGGAGGTTCAGGCGACGGGAAGCCGGTCCTTCTTCATCCAGATATCTCAGTGCACGGGTTACTGCTCGACCGAAATCGGTGACAGGTCTGGAAAGGGACTCGATCGTTCCTTTCAGGGGGTCATTTTCTCCAGTCAGTCCGAGGCGCATCTTCTGGATCGTCTCCTTGCAGGATTCGAGCATGCCAAAAAATCGACTTCGGTCTTCAGTGTTCCAGCGGGCGAGATCTTCCACCTCTGCGCTCGCAGAAAGAATCTGGTCACGAATCTGTCCAGATTGGATCAAACGCAATCTTCCTGTAGAGCCTTCCGTCACCGCTTTCTCCAGATCCTGTAGCGCTCCAATCATCAATCCACCAGTGGACAGGAAGACGATGACCAGAAAAGCGAACAGGAGTTGGAGGCGGGTTTTGATCAGCATCTGTTCACCGATCTCCCGCAAGTTCGTATTCGAAACGGTGGCTTTGTCTGGGCAATCCCGATTGTTCGGGAACGGTCACCTGAAGGATCAGTTTGCGGAATTCTCCGATGGCTTGGGAGGACCCAATCGTCAAGGTTTCTCCACTTTTGGAATTGACCAGGGGAAAGGAATTGCCATCCGCAGATGCGCTGATTTCCGGAGTGATGGAATCGTCACTCAGGAGCACCTTCCACTGAAGAGGATTATTCTTCGACAGTTTTCCCGGTCCGGGAATGATGCCGACGATTCCTGCACTTCTCTGTTGGGGCGGGGCGGGGAGGGCAGCTAAAGCGTGGGAAGGATGCTGCTGTCTGGGAGATTCAAGAATCTTCTCCCAATGTTTCATGGATGGATCTTCCGAATCCATGGCTGATTGGCCCTGAACAGTGATGATCCCTGTGGACTCCCGCTGGAGTGGTTTGTTGTCAGGCCCGACTGAGGCGAGTTCACTCTCCACGACATCGACGAGACCCGAGCCGCGATAAAGCAAACTGTAACCCTGTCCTGCAGGAAAACGGCAATCACGAACATGAATGATGGCCCCGGTGGCATCACCGGAAAGTTTCAGAGCGCTGTCTCCGCGGTTACCCTCGAAGTTGGAATGGCTGATGGAGTAATCACCGATCGCATCCGCATCGATGTATGCGCCGGATTTTTTGTTTCCTGACAAGCGGCAGTACTCGAGTCGAATTCGCATGTCCACGTTTTGATCTTCGGAGTATCGGAGGTCGAAACCCATTCCGTGATCGTCATTTCCGGATGACTCCACCCCGAAGAGTCCCAAGCGAACTCTTGGAGGATCCTCAGGGTCTCCTGCATCCGGTTCGGAAATCCTGATGTTGATGCCGATGTCTCCGTTGTCTGCGACGAGTACCCGGTGCAGATCCAGTCTGGTTTTCTCTCCGTGGCGAGGTTGGAGTGAAGGGGAGGAGATACCGCTTTGCCCGTTTCCGGTAAATCGACATTCGCGGAGGACCAGATCGACAAATCCCTCAATCCGTAATCCATCGCCGCGGTTGTTCCGGACGTCACAAAACAGCAATGATCCTCTCGCCTCGCCACCGTCATCCGTATCGGTTTCGATCTGGATGCCTTTGTCGGCAAAACCGAAAATCTGGCAATGGGAAATCTGCAGGACGCAATCGTCGGCGACGATGGCCCGGCGAGCGGTTTCTTCACCGGAAAAAGCCAAGCCATCAATCACGGTCAGATGATTACCGGGGGGGAGAATCAGTGTGTCTTTCTCCGATTTTCCCTGGAGTCGGGTCTGACGGATCACGGGATCAGGAAAGGTATCGAATCCACTTTGGAATCCGCCATAAAGGCTCATCCCATCGAAGAGGAGAATCTGTTCCTGATACTCTCCTTCGGCGATGTAGATATTAACTCCGGCCATTCCAATCGCTGCTCCGATGGCTTCGTCGATGGATTTCAGAGCGGAGAGAGGAGCTTCTCCATCTGCGGATTCATTGACCGATGCATCCACGAACAGAACCGGGTTGGGGGTTGCGGCCCATTCAGCTTCGTTGGAATCGGACTTGCCCGCTGCATCCACTGCACGAACGACCACGTGAAGGGTGACTCCATTCTCGAGTCCTGTGAGGCGACAGGACTGGGAACCCGCCGGCACAATCAATTGGGGGGGAGCATCAAATAGCTGCTTTCCGGAGCGCTCAGAGAAAAAGACATGATAGGAAATGGCGCTTGCCGGAGAGACATCATCGATCGCAGGGTTCCAGGTCAACATCAATTCTTTGTCTCCGGCGACGAGATGATTCAATCCCATGAATCGGGGAGCTTGAAGATCTTCTTCTGCAGGAGAGAGATTTCCAATGGTCGTTGTCGTTGATGGCAGTTGGATTTGGTGGGGAGCAGGATTTGAGGCAACGTCATTGATGATGGAGACGGAACCTTTAACAGGGGTTGCCGATTCCCGGTTGATGTCACAACCGGAGTTGAGAATCAAAATCCAGATTCCGAAAAGCACGGCAACCCGGAAGGCAGATCTGGGACGGGAAGCCCCATGCCTTGGGCTGCGGTCATCGGCGACCGATTTTTCGGGATGGACCGGGTTATGGAAACTCACGACAATCTCCCCAACTGAGACAACTCCCAATGTCGTGTAAGTTTACAACATTTTCGCCAGTCCGTCCGGTCGCCTATTCTGCGGTCCCCAGACCGATTCTATTGACCTCATTGGGGTCCTCAGACACCGAATCTCCACTGTAAAAAAGAATGAAACGATTGAGATCAGAGGAGATCAGAGGGTCCGTTGATGGGGGGTCGGGGATCCGGATGAGAACATCCGGATGTTTGACGTCATCGGAGTCGAAGGCCGTGGGTTGAATCAGGTCACTGGTCGCCGTGATGACCGGCACCGCATAGCCACTCCATGAAAATCCATCAACGCTGTTGGAGTAACCGATCAGGGAATCATTGTTCGCCAGAAAATCGCTCGGTTTTGCTTCGTAAAAGAGGTGCCACTCGACGATGTCGCCAGTGTCGTTGCGCTCGATTCCCAGTCCTGGGGACTGAACAGAACCGTCGTCAAACTCTCCCGGACCACCGCTGAAGACAGGGCCTGCTGCAGTACCGGTGAAGACTCCATCCGTGACGGTCCAATTGACTCCATTGATATCAGAAGTGGTTGCCATACCGAAGACTGAAGAGGAGTCTGATCGAATCACTTCGAAAATCATGCGG
>JAPOLY010000099.1 GCA_029976805.1 bacterium | reverse complement strand
CTGTCAGCTCCGGTGACGTGGAGAACCCGCAGGCGATCGGGGCCTTTTGCCGGATCATCATTGGTCACAAGCTCCGGCAGTACACCCTGGGAGAAAGCAGGTGCGGGAACCAGAGCGGCAACGACCAGAGCTGCAACGAGAAGTGTCGCCACCAGGATGAGTGATCGAGGGGCGGACTCTCTGTCGAGTCGGATCGACGACAGCGGGGTCAGTGGAATTTTTTGGCTGAAGTTCACCATTCAATTCTATCCATTCGAAAAGATGATCATCAGGACGCCGTCGTCGTCTCCTTCTTCTTCATGAAGAATGAAACTGCCGTCCCCTTCGGGCAAGTCCAAAACCTCGAAGACGACCTCGTCTTCGAACGGCTCCGTGGGGGCAGTCAATCCATCCCTCAGGATGGAGTAGACCACACCCACGCAAATCAGCACGGCTGCTGCACTGGCGAGCAAGGGCATCGCAAACGTTCGTTTCTGTTTGGGAGTGGGCAAGGCACCGGCACGTCGCAGGCCGGCATCGACCCTGGCCCAGTCGAGGGAGGTCGGGGGGGTGACCTCCTGAAGTGGATCTTCGGAGACCCAGGCGTCGACCGCCTCTGCATCCGTTTCCAACCACTCACGGCACTCTTCAGACTGGAATCCCATGCGTCCGAGAAAGGCGACCTCGGTATCGGTCAGTTCACGGGTGGCGGAAGCTTCGAGGAGTTCCCGGAAGCGCTCGAAATCAGTGGAGTCGCTCATCGGTCACCTCCCTCTGCAGAGGATTTGCCACGGCGAGGTCCTCCCGGATCCCAATCTGCGGGCAACGATTCCTTGACCTTTTTTCGTGCATTGAAGAGTCTCGACATCACCGTTCCCACAGGGATTCCCATCACTGCTGCAATCTCTCCATAGGAAAGACCTTCGTAGCAATAGAGGGTGAAGACCATTCGGTGGGCTTCACCCAGTTGGTCAACGGCATCGCTGACAGCTTTCGAAATCTCCTGACGTTCCAGTTCCGATTCCGGTTTTGATTCTCCGGACCGGCCGGTTCTCATGTCACGCTTGTCACCCACCGAGTCCTCAAAGACCGCCTGCTCCCGTCGAACCTTGCGGCGACGAATGCGATCGATGCAATGGTTGGTAGTGATGCGGTAGGCCCAGGTCAAAAAGCGGCCCGACGGATCAAAACCATCGAGAGCTTTGTGAATTCTGACGAAGACTTCCTGGGTGGTGTCGAGGGCATCTTCGCGATTTCTCAGCATGCGCATCGACACGGCAAAAATCCTCTCCCGGTGCAATCGATAGAGACCCTCAAACCCTGCGGGATCACCGGCGAGGTGCCGGCGCACCAGTTGGCGGTCTTCCTCATCCTGTTCAGCATTCACTGCTCCGCTCCTGCCCTGATTTCCCTGGCCGGGAGGGCTGGCTCCGGCGTGCCTCGGACGATCTGGCACGGGGGATGACGGAGAGGAGGAGGATTCATTCATTGGGATTCTCCGAAAAAGGTCGATTTTCGGGATTGCCCTGATTTGGCCAAATAGGCGTCGATGGCACTGGCCAACTGTTGTCGGGTGTGGTCGACGGACCAATTTCTGGATTCGGCCAACCGGGAAACATCCTGCTGCTCCGGTCGCGAGGAGATGAGGTCATGACCGTACCAGGCGAGTTTGAAACGAACCGTTTCCCCGCAGGCTTCGATGGTCACTGATTCCCTTTTCAACACGCTGCGACGCAGGGAATCGATGCGGATACCGAGGGTCCCGGTCCAGCGATGCAGGGCAGCGCAGAGAGTCGTTTCGTCTCCGGGACGGGCAAGGACCGTCAATTGATGCCCGGGACGTGATTTCTTCATTTGGATCGGTGTCAGGAAAGCTTCGAGGGCCCCCGCTTCCAGACAGCGGTCGACGATGCCCCCCAGATCTTCGCCGGAGATATGGTCGATCACGGTTTCCATTCGAAGCACTTCATCGCCGAGGGTGGGAGAGGCGCCCTGCAATCGCAACAGGCGGACACCGTTGACAGGGTCATCCTCCGGAGCGACACGCTGACCAAATCCCCAACCCTGATTCAGCAGAGTTCCCTCGGGGGCTTCTCTTTGTTCACTGGCGAGGCTCATCAACAAAGCGGCGCCAGTGGGTGTGGTCAGTTCACGGCCCAGAGGACCCGAATGAACTTTGGCACCCCGGAGCAATTCGACGACTGCCGGTGCTGGTACGGGAATCAGTCCGTGGGCTGCCTTAACCTGGCCCTGACCCAAAGGCAGAGAGGTACAGATGATTTGCCTCGGCGAGATCGATTCGATGGCGAGGAGAACACCCAGAATGTCGACCTGGGCATCGATGGCCCCGACTTCGTGAAAATGGACTTTTTCTTCGGGGATGCCATGAACCGCTGCCTCCGCCTTCGCCAGTCTTCGGTAAACCTCTTCCGCCTTTTGACGCACTCCTTCTGACAGGATCGGGTGTTCCAGTGCTTTCAACAGGTCCGGCAAAGTCCGGTGGGGAGGAGATTCTTCCAGGGTGGTCACCCGGGCACCGAGACCGACGATTCCACGCCGATTCTCAGTCACAAATTCGATCCGGTGGGGGGGCAAAATTTCCGCCAGAGGCTCGCGAATGACATCTTCGGAAATCCCCGAATTGACCAGTGCTGCCAGCAACATGTCTCCGGCGACGCCCCTGCTGGCGTCGATAAACAGGCCTTCGGGGCTTCCCTGAGAAGCCGAGTTTGGGCTTAAGTCATTATTTTGCATGAGTTTAAGTGTGCTGGCCTTTCACGGTAACCACTCCCCGTGTGCTACCCCCGACGGGGGCCGGATGCAACCTCCTAGCGGGGCAGTCCCTCCTTCAACGTCGGGAATGGCAGAGGAGTTCTGGCGAGCCCTCGACATCGGTGGAGACCTGTGAGACAACATGGTCTGCTCTCGACGATAAAAATCGGTCCGAAGCCGTTCCTGAGCCTTTTATTGAGGTGGGTGTGGATGCGGCGATCCGGGTCGGGATGGACTCGTGGGAGCGGAAAGAAATGAAGAAACGGTCGAAGCCGCTGGAGGATGATTGCGTGTAATGGGTGGGGGTTTTGACCCTCCCGGTTCCGCCGATTCCTGTACCTCGATATGGCCGGTTTTTTCTTCACGAACCAGTGTTCTACGAGCCTAGAAAACAACAACTGACGTGTCGTGCCCGGATGAGTTTCCGGTCGCAAGGCACAGGAGGGATGAACGAGCATGAATGAGGTGGTCATGAAGCACCGCAGTCACGGGATCCTCAAGGGAATCCTGGTCGCATGCATCGCTATGCTTTTGGCAATGCCGGGTTTGACCGGAACCGTCGACGCACAAGTCCGATCGGATGTCCGTGCTCTTCTGGATGAAGGCATCAACCTTTTCCAGCAGGGAAAACTTGACGAGGCCCGCCAGAGTTTTGAGCGTGCACTTTTGTTGGACATCACTTCTGAGGAGGCCCTCGATTGGGTCGACAAGGTCGGATACGGCGAACTGATCAGCGTGATCCGTGCCGGCGATGACACCCTCAGTGGCCAGATGGGCACCCTGTTGCGTTTGACCTCTCTGGAGACGAAGCGTCGTTCCATGGACGAAGACGCCATCAACTCTGTGCTCGACACCTACTTCAGTGACGAAGATCTGCTGGAGCGCACCAAGCTGCTCTACCGTGCCATCAGTGACCACGGTGTTTACCTGTTGCCCGGCCTCGTCGAGCGTCTGGGACAGCCGGAGCAGAAGTTGCGTGTGCTCGCCATTCAGGCCATCACCCGTATCAGTGACGACGCCGTGTTGCCCCTTTGCCGTTGCCTTCATGCTTCCGAGCAGGGTGTGGTGATGGGTGCGGTTGCCGCACTGCAGAAGATCGGCCACCCGGTTTCCGTGCCTTCCCTGCGTTGGCTCGCGGAATCCACCGGTGATCCTCTGGTTCGTTCTGCCGCCAATGCCGCAGCCGATGCGATCATTCCCGGCAGCAGTAGTCGTGAGGCCTACGGACTGCTGACCGACCAGGCTCACGCCTTCAGCATCGACGGTGGCAAAATGGTTCGCACCTACCACGACCCGGTCGTGTGGATGACGGACGGCGGCTCCCTGAACTGGAAGTCGGTCGAGGGTTGGGAACTGAACGAGCTGCGTGCCGAACAGTTCCTTGCCGATGCGCTGAGTCTCAATCCTTCCGGTGCCGGTGCCATGGCTCTCAATGCCTGCAACCAGATGGCCCGCTGGAGTGAGTACCGCGACGTCAGTGCCGTGATCTCCAACCAGGTCGATGCGGGAGACGCCGACGAGTCTGAGCTCTCCAACCTTCGTGGACGTGAGTTGGAGATGCAGCGCGTGCGCTCCTCTGCCTACTCCATGACCCCCGAGGTCGTCGACGCAGCGGTGGAGATTGCTCTCACCGATCGTCGTCCGCAGGCTGCCATCGAACTGATCAAGACTCTCGAATCCTTCGATTACAGCAGCGGCACCAGCGCAGTTCCCGGATCTGTGATTCGTGCTCTGACCTACGATCATCGTGGAGTTCGTTTCGCCGCCGCTCATGCGGTCGCCTTCATGGGTGCAGCCCCCGGATTCAGCAACTCCGACCAGGTGGTGCCGAACCTTGCTGAGGGCCTTTCCGATGCCAGCCGCAAAGTCGCCCTGACCATCTTCCCGGATCAGGATGATGCCCTGCGTGTCGGTTCCTTGCTCGCCCGCGCCAACATTGAATCCTTCAACGACGAGGATCCGCTGCGTGGTCTTGAGCGTGCCGTCTCCTTCCCCAAGCACATCATCGCCATCTCTGCCGAGACCGGTGACATGCCGGCCGGTGAGGTGATCGCCCGCTTGCGCAAGGACTACCGCACCCGTCGCACTCCGATCCTGGTCTTTGCCGATCAGGACAGCTTCAGCCAGGCCCAGCAGGTCTACGGCGATGAGGAGTCCGGAGTATTCGTGGTCAACCGCGCCATCGATGCCCTGCGCCTTCGTAACGATCTCCTCGTGGGATTGCTCTCTGATTCCGATTCCTCCAACGGTCAGGCCGTCGCAGCGATGGCCGCCGAGGCTCTGCACCGGATGTCGATGCCGGGTGGGGGATTCGATCTGAGTGGTGCCGTCGACGGTGCGATTCGCGCCCTCGACGATCCTTCCGACGCTGTGCGCATTCCTGCTTGTCACGCTCTTGCCAACCTGCGTTCCGCCGCCGCCAGCGATGCACTCGTTCGCATCGTTTCTGAGGGTGATGCGGCCAGCGTTGATTTGCGCGAGGCTGCACTGACCGCACTCGGCAACATCCACCGCGGTGCCGGTGCCGGCGGGGTTTCCCCGGCGGTGATCGATGCCGTCAAGGGTGCCATGGGCTCCTCGGAAGTGGCTCTGATTCAGGCCGCCTCCCGCGCCATGGGACTGATCGGAAACTAGTTTCCACTCGACAGACCAGAATTTTCGGGGCGAGATCGCGATTGCGGTCTCGCCCCGTTCTCTTTTTTGGGTTACAAATAAATCAGGCGGCCAAGGTTCAGATTTCCAGAATGGAATGAAGGAGTGTGCCGTGCTGAGAGTTCTCGCCATCTTGTGTGTCACCATCGTGACCCTTTCCGGTTGTCAACAATTTCAAACGCGCTCATTGCCCACTGGTGATGATCGTCCGCTCGTGGGGATTCACGATCTGGTCCTCAGGGAGGGTGTGACCGAGGATCAGTTCGAAGCCTTTGTCGCCGGTCCCTTGCGTGAAGCCTTCCGCGAGCCGGTCAATGGTGTGTCGGTCGGAGTTTCCAAGTGCGATCGCGGAGAATCATTGGGCCAGTACCAAATGGGCTGGTTCTTCGAGAGTGTGGCCCAGCGGGATTCCTACTTTCCTCAGGGAGAAGGAATCACCGACCTCTACGAGGAAGAAGTGGGTCAGCATGTGGGCGACGTCATGGATCAACTCTTCAGCCTTTGTCGGTCCACGGGCTTCACCGATTACGTGGTCGTCTTTGCTACTCCGGTTCCTTCAGAGAATCAGGTACCGGCGATGTTCGGTGCCCACAAACTGGAGCTGCGTGACGGGGTCACCGAGGATGCGTTCGAGGATTTCATCACCGGGGACTACGCCAAAGCCTGGTCTGAAGAGATCAAGGGTTGTGGCAACATCATCCTCAAGGGTGACAGGGGTGAACGTTCCGGCAAATACATGATCGTGCATCGCTTCCGTCCGTGGACGCTGCGGGATCAATACATTCCCGAGCCAAGCCGCCTCTCTGAGGAGTGGATCAACGAAGTGCAGCCGCTCCTCCCGGAAGAAGAGGGAAACCGACTGTGGGAGATGGCCCGTCGCGACGGCTTTTCCGACTGGGGCCCGATCCGTCCCTGAGGAGACCCTCTCGCCCTTTTGAAATGAATGGAAACGCCCGGGGCCTCCCGGGCGTTTTTCATGGGGGAGTCAAAATCCTCCTTTGGAGTTTTGTGGCGATGAGGCAGACTGGAACAGGGAAGTGAGGGCGGATGGCGATCTCGACGATCTGCGAACATTGCGGAGCTGGACTGTCGGCACCGGACAGCAGTCTGGGAACGAAGGTTCCCTGTCCCACCTGTGGACGCAAGACCCGGGTACTCACTCCTGCGGAATCGAAAGCGCTGGTGGAGAAACAGGCGCGCGAGAATGAACGTCAGGAAGAGCGGCGTTCACGCCTCGAACTGCTCGCCCGGCTTGAACGGGAAGAAGCGATGCGCGGTGGCATCGAAAGCTCGGTGCGAAACTTCCAGCCGCGGGCGGGAACCCGTCATGGTCGCCTGAGACAAATGGGGGGACTGCTTTTGGGCCTCTCCTGGGTTGTCTTCATTCTGATGGGGATCCAGGTGATCGCCGAGCTGATGACAGTACTGGGATTCTCCGAAGCCATGTCTGGAAGCGCCGGGTTCGGCGATGTTGCCCGGGAGATCGCTTTCGCCCTGCTCGCTTTTGCCCTG
>JAPOLY010000081.1 GCA_029976805.1 bacterium | reverse complement strand
TCGAGCGGATCGTGGGCGACCACATGATTGACGATGATCGGCAGGCCAAACTCTTCACGGATTTTGCACCCGAAGACGCGACTGTCGACACGAGTCGAGAATTTGCGCTTTCTTTCTCCCCGAGCGTCGCGATTTTCTTCGTCATGAATTTCAGGGACGTTGATGGCATCAAAATGGCCATCGGAGAGGAGTTTCTCCACCCGCTTCATGCGTTTGGAGAAACCCTCTTCGCCACTTTCCCGGGTGGGAGGGACGACTTCAAGAATCGTGGCCCCGGCCAGTTCCCAGCTCATGCAGATCCTTCCCCCTGAAGAGATGCATTAGGCTTTTGCGGCAGCAAATCTCTCGCTGACAACATTCCAGTCGACGACATTCCACCACGCAGAAACATAATCAGGGCGGCGGTTTTGGTAGTTGAGGTAGTAGGCGTGTTCCCAGACGTCCAGACCCAGAATCGGGTCACAGGCGCAATCGCCGATCCCGGCCATCAAAGGGTTGTCCTGATTGGCGGAGGAGCAGACGCAAAGACTGCCATCGCCCTTGACACCCAACCACGCCCAGCCACTGCCAAAACGGGTCATCGCTGCGGCGGCAAACTGCTCCTTGAAGGCATCGAAACTGCCGAAGGCGGAATCGATCGCTGCAGCGAGATCTCCGCTGGGGTTTCCTCCACCGCTGGCACTCATGCTGGTCCAGAAGAGGCTGTGATTGAAGTGACCTCCGCCATTGTTTCGTACTGCTCCACGAACAGCTTCCGGCAACTCCTGAATATTGCGACAGAGGTCTGCAATGTCCTGGCCTTGCAGATCCTCATGGCTCTCAAGGGCCTTGTTGAGGTTTGCAACGTAAGTGGCGTGATGTTTGCCATGGTGAATTTCCATGGTGCGGGCATCGACATGAGGCTCAAGAGCGTCATGGGCGTATGGAAGGGCAGGGAGTTCAAAGGACATGGATTTCCCCCTCAAGATTTCGATCGAGAAAGTATTGTGGCATTTCATGGTTTCCCTGGCGGGTCATAGCCACGAAACCCCCGCAGGTCCACAAAGACTAAAGCTCTCAAGAGAGGGCATCAACCAAAGGGCTGTCAGGGGATTCACTCTGGAGATCGGATTGGAGATGGCGTTCGATCCGTATTGGAAGTCGAAGAGCCGCTTGTGAGACCCGGGGCTTATTCGCAGTCGAGCAAGTCCGGAGTGGGGTCTGATCCGGCATCCGGATAGGGGGCCGGCGGAGAGGGGGATCCGGAGAAAAGGAATTGCAGCACCGAGACGACGTCTGAGACGTCGAGAGCGCCATCGTCATTGGTGTCCGCTGCATCTTCACAGTCCACCGGGATTCCAAGGTAACAGGCCCCGAGAATCGTTTCAGCGTCTGCAATATCCAGAGTGCTGTCAAGATTGGCATCACCCCGTGTAAACCACGAAATCCAGGTCATGCTTCCCGGTTCAAGATAGGCGACCGGGATGCCGTCAATCTCACAATCGCCCGGGTTGAGCCCGATGGTCCATGGACCCCAACCAGGCTGACCCGGTTGATTGCCGGGGCGTTCGATTCGCAGGAAGCCCAGAGTCTCGCCATTGAGCGGCGGCAAGGGACTTGCCGTCTCAAGGGTGCAGATCATTCCGGCAGGAGTCGCTTCGATGGTGAGGTCCCAGTTACCACTGCTCAGGCGGTCAGCATCACTGCCAGCGACGATGAACTGGGTCATCAGCAGCTCGTCATACTCCAGACCCATCATGAAGGTTGAGGCGGAATCGCTGGTCCATGCCCTGACCGGAACGAAGAACTCTTCTGCCGTCAGAGGGGCGCTGGATTCCTCGATGAGGATCAGCGGGTAATCATGAATGACGATGTCTGCGGACTGGGTCTCCGGAATCGTGACCAGGCCTGATGGTGAGGTCATCGAGATCGGAAGGGTTTCCAGATCAATCAGGTTGATGGGTGTAGAAAGCCCGGATGGGCTGGGGATCGGCATGGTTCCGATCCACTGGAATCGAAGGTATGCCGCCAGGAGACCTTCACCGGAGGGGAAAAACTCCGGACCCGGGTAGACGACCTGAAACCCGCTCAGATTGGCATTCTGGTTCAGCGTGGGGATAAGAATCGGATCGAGAAGTTCGCTCTCGGTCCCGGTGAATTCCACATCGACCAGATTCAAAAGCAGTTCGTCGTATTCAAGACCCATTTGCCAGGTGGCGATTTCGACCTCGGAAGTCAGGTAGACAGGGACCATCGCTTCTGCGGTTCCCGGAACGACGATCGCTTCTCCCAGTCGAATGCTCTGGGGATTGCCTGAAGTGGAGGATTGCATTTGGGCTTCGGCGATTGCAGGGAGGAATCCGCCGATCAAAATCAAAAGGGCAATCACCGCTGAAAAACACCTCATGAGGCGTCGATCAGCAAGATTCTTGTTTGGAATGAGCAGAGTTGAATTTCTGCTGGTATTCATTCCTTTTGGCACCCTTTCGAAACCTGTTGAAGACTCGCAAGCCACTTCATTTATCTCGAAGTAAAGTGACTGACATCGCCTATACAAAGTGAATCCGTGAAAACTGGACCTGTCGGACAAGTCTTGAAAATTACGACCGAAATTTGCTCCGACATTCACGAGTTCTATCTATTACCCGACGTCCACACGAGTCTATCCCTCCCTTTGTACCTGCCGGGGGGAATGGAATTCGTTCTGGCAATATGCGGAATCCTGTTTTCCGACTCCATTTCTTTCAACCCTCATTCTATATTGCCATTCATCGGAGTAAAGTATGCCCTCGGCGAGGTTTCTGACCTGTGTCCTTCTTGACAGTCCAGGTGGGTTTACCTAGCCTTTTCCGCAATCAGAGAGTGCTTGAGAGGTAATTGAGGGCATTTCAGCCTCCTTTCAAATCCAGCAGGATAAGCCTGCTGGCACGGGGCCTCTGGCAGGCTCTTTGGGCGCATCGCAGGGGTTTCACAGGCAAGATGCGAGCCTTCAAGTTGCTCCCAGGGGGTGGCTTTCCAGGCTTAAGTCTCTTCATTTAAAGGGTTTAGGCGGTTCAGGTGGTGGTGGACTCATCAGTGTTACCCAATTCCCTCAGCAGTTGGAAAGACCCTCTGGAAGAGACGGTTTCCCTGCGTTTGGCCAAGATCGAGCCCAATTCACTGGGGGAAGCGATTCGCAGCGCCTGTAAAGGCGGGAAGCGGATACGTCCCCTCATTTCACTGTGGTTCGGAGCCGCCCAAGGGGTGGATCGAGATTCCTCTCTCGGAGTGGCTTGCCTGACAGAATGGCTGCACAACGCCTTTCTGATCCACGACGACATTCAGGATGGTGACGCATGGCGCAGGGATGAGCCCACCTTGTGGAAAAGTTATGGCACAGCCACAGCCCTCAATGCTGCCGATTGGCTCCTCTCCGCGGTCTATTCCGAGATCAGTCGACTGTCAGTGGAAGACTCAGTGCGTTCGAGATTGCTGCTGGCGGTTTCCGATGTTCATCGGCGGACCGTCGAAGGTCAGCAGTTGGATCTGGGAGGAAGGGCTGATTCCCGATTCCAGCTCTCCGACTATGAGCGACTGGTGAAATCAAAAACAGGTCGTTATCTGGCTCTCGGGATGGTGTGCGCGGCCATCCTTGCCGGTTTCGAGGAGGATCGCGTCAATTCGTTGTGGCGAGTGGGTGACCAGTTGGGGCCGGCGTTCCAGATTCAGGACGATCTTCTCGATCTGACGCCTGAAAAGGGTCGCGGGGGTGAATTCGGCAACGATATTCGAGAAGGAAAACCAAGCATCCTTTTTGCCCATTCTGTTCAGTCAGCGAGCTTGAGTGAAACAGAGCGCAAGCGTCTCGTCGACATCATGGCCTTGCCCCGTGAGGAAACCTCCGCTTCGGAAGTGGAAGAATGTATCGGCTTTTTTCAAAAAGCCGGGGCCATCGATTTTGCTCGAGAAGAGGCAAAATCGCGTTCGAAAACGGGACTCGAATTGTTTGCTTCCATTCCTGGATTGTCAGGGGAAGTGCTTCAGGAGTTTGAAATGATCTGTACCTACATGACAGACAGGAGTCGTTGATGTCTTCAGCAAAAGACGAAATCCTTTTGTTGTTTGGCGGTACCTGGAGCGAGAGAGATGTCTCGATCAAGAGCGCTGCTCAGGTTCGGGCCTATCTGGAAACTGCCGGTTTCCGTGTTCGCCCGGTTCGCTGGGATGAGACTGGCTGGATTTCGCTCAACAGTGAAGATCTCGAGGCCGCAGGAGAATCACACCAGCCCTGGGAATTGCTGGACAGGTATTCCTCCGATGGGGTCGAGGTTGTTTTTAATTGTCTTCATGGCGGCCCTGGTGAAGACGGGACCGTTTCTGCCTGGTTGGACATGTTCAAGTTGGCCTACACCGGTGCGGGAGTGGTAGGGGGAGCCGTCTCTGCTTGCAAGATTACATTCCGTCAGCGAGTGAAGGGGATGGGTTTCAAGGTTCCTCAGGCAGCGGTGATTCATGAGGACTATTGGAGCAAGAACATGGATGTGGTGGTCCAGCGTTTGCGATCGGCCTTTTCTGCTCCCTGGGTCGTCAAGGATCCTTACGGGGGGTCTTCTGACGGCGTGAAAGTTGTCGATAGTATGTCGCAGCTTCAGGAGGCGGTCAGTGAAACTCTGAAACTTCAGCCGATGGTTCTTGTGGAGCAATATCTGGTCGGTCAGGAGTTTTCGATTCCCTGTTTGAGTCTGCGTCAGGGAACACAGCCACAAATCCTTCAGCCGGTCGAGATTTGCCTGCCACCCGGAGTTCCCTTTGACCGACAGGTCAAGGACAACGGCAAGTATGTCGATCCCGAATCTCGAAAGTTGTGTTCTCTCGACTATCGCTGTCCACCGGATATCGATTCGAACCTTCAGCTGGAGTTGGCTCGATCAGTGAAGCAGATTCATATGGAACTGGATTTGGGAACCTGCAGCCGTACTGACCTGATTCTGACAGGCGAAGAATTCTATTTTCTGGAAACCAATACCTGTCCTGGCATGACCGAGCGAAGCCTCGTTCCCTACTCAGCGAGAGAAAGTGGTCTCGAAGGAGTCGAGTTGGTCCGTCGAATGGTCGAGGGAGCCATCGCTCAGCACCTGAAACGGTGGAGTGGAGGGGCGGGTGGTCGCTAAAGGGCCCGAGAAGGGCTTGCCCTGTGGCTCTTCCATCGATCCGGTGATCGAACTTCTGGAAGAAACCGGCGACGAACTCCTCGGTTATCGTCAGCAACTTCTGGAAGAGGGCCTGACCATCGAAAAAAAGGGCTTTCGTGATCTGGTCACGGAAGCAGATCGATCTGCGGAGTCGCGATTGATCGCCGGGCTGAAAAGCCTGTTTCCCCAGGATTCCATCTACAGTGAAGAATCGGGAGAAGTGGCTAGCGCCGGAGACCGTCGATGGATCCTGGATCCATTGGACGGAACGACCAACTTTGCCCATGGGCATCCTTTCTTTGCGATCTCCGCAGGGCTTTGGGATCTACAAGGCCCCTTGGCTGCCGTGATTCATGCGCCAGTCCTTGCGGATACCTGGTGGGCGATTCGTGGCCAGGGGGCCTGGCATCATCCGGTTGCCGGTGGAGTGAATTCTCTTCACGTCAAAGCCCGATCAGAGCTCTCTTCCGCATTGTTGGCGACCGGATTCAGTTACTCTCGAAAAGAATTGGACTGCGAAGCGTTGCCCGTCTTCGAGGGTCTTCTTCGGGAAGCTCGAGAGATTCGCCGGGGAGGCAGCGCCTGTCTGGACCTGGCTCACACTGCGGCAGGTGTTTTCGATGCTTTTTGGGAGTTTCGATTGGCTCCCCACGATGTCGCTGCGGGAGCCTTGTTGGTTCTGGAGGCGGGGGGGACTGTGACGGACGGATTCGGTGGTGATGACTGGTTGCACGGGGGAAGCATCGTCGCCGGCGCCTCTGATTTGCATGGCGAGATCCTGTCCCGCGTTACCCCTGTCGCCAAAAACCTGATCGTCAAAGGCGAATCGGATCAATGAAAAAGAACACGGGTCGCCCCCTTGTCGTCAGAGGGGCTCGCGAAAACAACCTGCAGAATCTCGACGTGGAGATCCCCCGGGAAAGACTGGTTGTTGTTACCGGTGTCAGTGGATCAGGAAAATCCACCCTGGCGCATCAGATTATTTGCCGGGAGGGACAACGACGTTTTGTCGAGAGCCTGAGTCCCTATGCCCGCCAGTATCTGGGTCGGATGGATCGTCCTCAGGTTGAAATGGTCGAGGGGCTCAGCCCGACCATTGCCATCGATCAAAAGACGATCTCACGAAACCCCCGATCAACGGTGGGCACGATCACGGAAATCCTCGATCTTATGCGCTTGCTGTATGCCCGGCTGGGAACTCCCCATTGTCCGAGCTGTGGTGGGCTGATCGAAGGTCGCAGTCGTGAACAAATCGTTCTTCATGCATGGCATCATCATGCCGGTGAACAGGTCACGGTGTGCGCCCCGATCGTGTTGGAGCGTAAGGGAGAGTACCGCAAGGAACTGGACGATTTGCGGGAACAGGGTTTCCAGAGAGTTCGTGTTGATGGCGAGATTCTCCATTTGTCGGATGAGATTGTCCTTGCGAGATACGAGCGCCACACCATTGAAATCGTTCTCGACCGAATGAAGTTGGTCGATGGCAAAAGAGGTCGATTCGCCGAGGCGGTTGAAAAGGCTCTCGCTCTGGGGGACGGATTGGTTGATCTGGTGATCGGAGACGAGGGTCACCTCTTCTCCAGTCGTTTCGGATGCCATGATTGCTCCGTCACGATCCCTGAATTGGAGCCGCGCCTCTTTTCATTCAACAGTCCTCTTGGTGCGTGTGAGCGTTGTGATGGTTTGGGGCGGAGGCGCTCTCCCTCTTTCACCAGTGTGGTCCGCGATGCGGATCTGTCCATCGAGGAGGGGGCTCTTCAACCCAGAAAACAGGGCAAGGCGATTCGCGGTTTGGGTATCCCCTGGAAAATTTTGGATGAAGCTCTCAAAGCTGGAAAAGTGGACCCCACCAAACCTTGGAAAAAACTGACGGATAGAGCTCGCAGATTTGTACTGGAGGGCTCTGCAGCAGTGGGATCCAAGGCAGATTGGCCGGGGCTTTTCCATTTGGCCGAGGTTTCCTACGATTTGCATGGCGGTCGTGAGCTGGAGCGCTGGATGCCTTACGCCCCTTGCAAGGGCTGTGACGGTTCCCGACTTCAGCCAGCAGCACGATCCGTGAGATTCCATGATATAGGAATCGATGTGGTTTCCGCGATGACTGTCGAGGAAGCGCAGGTGTTTTTCGAATCCCTCAAATTGGATGCCCGGGAATTGCTGATTGGTCAGTCCATCTTCCCGGAGATCCGTGCCCGATTGGAATTCCTCAAGAAAGTCGGATTGGGTTATCTGGCCATCGATCGTTCCGCAGACACGCTTTCAGGGGGAGAGGCGCAGCGGATTCGTTTAGCCAGCCAATTAGGAAGCGGCTTGCGAGGGGTACTCTATGTTCTCGACGAGCCTTCGATTGGACTGCACGCCTCGGACAACAGCACCATGCTGGAAATGCTCAGGGGGTTGCGTGACAAAGGCAATTCCCTGCTGGTCGTGGAGCATGATCGTGAGACCATCGAGTCTGCAGATCATGTGGTGGATATTGGTCCTGGCGCGGGAATTCATGGTGGTGTGCTGACCGGAGAAGGTTCGGTCACCCAACTGAAAAAAAGCCCCGCTTCCGTCACGGGTCAGTATCTGAGTGGCAAAGCGGAAATCCCGGTTCCAGAAGAGCGCCGTCTGTCGGATGAGAGTCTCTTCATCCGGGGTGCTCGAATGCACAATCTGAAAAACATTGACGTTGAGATCCCGCTCCAGTCCTTGGTCGTGGTTACCGGAGTCAGTGGTTCCGGCAAGAGCACGCTGATTCAGGGGATTCTTCAACCCGCAGTCTCAGAGCATCTGGAACTATTGACGGAGGCTCCCGGAGATCATGATTCGGTCGACGGCCTTGAGGACATCGACAAGTTGATTCGTATTGATCAAAGTCCTATCGGCAGGACTCCCCGATCAAATCCTGGAACCTACACCAAAGTTTTTGACGATATTCGTGAACTGTTTTCGAAAACACCGGAAGCTCGTGCGCGTGGTTGGAAGAAGGGGCGATTCTCCTTCAACGTCAAGGGTGGACGTTGTGAAGCATGCGAGGGTGCCGGAGTGACCACCATAGGCATGCAGTTCATGGCGGACATCCAAGTGGTCTGTGATGAATGCCATGGAACCCGGTTCAACGAAGAAACGCGAACCGTGCGCTGGCGGGGTCATGACATCGCTGAAGTTCTGGCCTTGTCCATCGACGATGCGACCAAGCTCTTTGAAGATGTTCCGCAGGTTTTCAATACGTTGGAAACATTGCAGAAGGTGGGGCTTGGATATGTTTCCCTGGGTCAGCCAAGCACGACCCTATCCGGTGGTGAAGCCCAGAGGGTCAAGTTGGCCACTGAACTGCGCAAGCGAAGCACGGGCAACACCCTGTACATCCTCGATGAACCGACGACGGGACTTCACTTTGCAGATGTAGAAAACCTCCTGGCCTGTTTGCATGCACTGGTGGATCGGGGCAACTCGGTCATCGTCATCGAGCATTGCATGGATGTCATCAAGCAGGCTGATCACGTCATCGATCTGGGTCCCTTCGGTGGAGGGGGTGGTGGCGAGGTCGTCTGTTGTGGAACTCCTGAAGAGATTGCTGATTCCGGAGGTCTGACTGGGGAGGCTTTGCTTCCTGAGTTGCATGGAAGTCGCAAGTCTTCTCAACGAAAGGGAAAGAAGCGGGGTTCCGGAAAGGGCGAGCCCAGCGACCGTTTTGTGATTGAGGGGGCCCGTCAGAACAATCTGAAAGATGTTCGATTGGAGATTCCTGCAGGTAAAATGACTGTGATCACCGGTCCCAGTGGTTCCGGCAAGAGTACGTTGGCCTTTGACATTCTGTTTTCGGAAGGTCAAAGGAGATATTTGGAGAGCCTGTCGACCTATGCCCGGCGATTCCTGGGCAGAATGGACCGGGCCAATGTGGATCGTGTGGAGGGGATTGCACCCGCGGTGGCCATCGACCAGCGCAATCGGGGAAGCAACCCTCGCTCAACGGTCGCAACCACCACTGAAATCTACGACTACCTGCGCATCTTTTTTGCGAGGGCAGGAAGTGCGCACTGTACCCATTGCGAGGCCCCCTTGTCCGAGGCGACTCCGGCTGCGGCCAGCAAGGCCATCATGGAGCTTCGCGGAAATGAGCCGACACTTCTTCTTGCTCCGCTCAAGAAACCTTTTCCGGATCTGGAATCTCTTCAGCGGGAAGGGTTTGCCCGCCTCAGACTCGACGGTGCCAGGGTCCTGAGAATCGACGAGCTGGAAGAGTCCTTTGACGGGGATTCTCTCGAGCAGTTGGACGTGGTCATCGATCGGGTCAAACCGGAAAGGTCCGGCAGAGCCCGGGTTTCAGAAAGCGTGGAGGAGTGTTACCGGCGTGGGGGTGATCGCATGGTGGTGGCCAACGCGGAGGGAGAAGAGGTTCTGCGATTCACGCGGCATCTTTCCTGTCCTCAAGGTCACATGATGCTTGGCCAGGAACTCACACCGCGACTCTTCTCCTTTAATCACCACTCGGGAGCATGCGGTCATTGCTCGGGTCTCGGAATCCTGAAGCAGGTGGATCCCCGCTTGTTAATCACAGACCCGGACCAACCCCTCTTCAATGGAGCGATGGATCACCGACTGGGATCTTGGATAGGGCGCCGGAGTTCTCGTGTTCGCAAAGTCATTGATTCTGCACTGATCGCCCATGGATTTGACCCGGACGACCCGGTCAGTGAATTGGGTGAAGAGGGTTGGAATATC
>JAPOLY010000138.1 GCA_029976805.1 bacterium | reverse complement strand
GTGACGGATGATCAGGCTCCGACCCTTTCAGGTCTCAGTGGTGATATTTCCATGACGTCAGACCAGGGTATGTGTGGTGCAGTCGTGACATGGACTGCGCCCAATACTATCGATAACTGCCCCAATGAAATGCTCTCGAGCAATGCCAACCCGGGTGACTACTTCGAAGTGGGAACTCACACCGTGACCTACACAGTCATGGACACCAGCGGGTTGAGTTTGAGTGCAAGCTTCAATGTGACCATTTCAGATATTGAGGCACCGCAGTTCTTGACCACTCCCATGTCACAAACACTTTCGACAGATCTGGGTTCTTGTACCACCACAGCTCAGTGGGACGTTCCTGAACAGTCAGACAACTGTGGGATCCAGTCACTGGAATCGACGGCTCAGTCCGGCGATACCTTCGAAGTGGGAACGACGCCGGTCACGATGACCCTCAAAGATATTCACGGTAACGAAACCCTTCATCAGTTCGAAATCACAGTGATTGATGAAGAAGCCCCGGCAATCCTTGGCTTGCCTGCAGACACTCAGATCAGCAATGACCTGAACAACTGTGGAGCCATCGTTAGCTGGACCGAGCCGGTTTTGAGCGATAACTGCACGGGTGCTTCGATCCAAAGTGATCGGATCTCCGGGGAGTACTTCACTCTGGGGTCTCATACGGTGACATACACCGCAACAGATGCTCACGGTTCAAGTGTTTCCAGTAGTTTTGAGATCACGATTACTGACGATCAGGATCCGAGCTTTGATACCGCTCCGCAAAACATGGTTACCACTTCTGAACCCGGTCTTTGTGGAGCTCAGGTCTTCTGGGATGTACCGCTTTTGTCAGACAACTGCAGCATTTTGTCGTTCGTTTCAACCTGGCAGTCAGGCGCAGTATTCCCTGTGGGTGAAACAGCCGTCTCAATGGTGTTGACCGACGTTCATCTGAACATCAGCACCCACACCTTTACGGTGACTGTCATCGATAACGAGGCTCCGGCTCTGTCGGATATGCCCAGTGAAATGGTTGTCTCCGCAACTGAGGGGCAATGTTCTGCGCCTGTGTCGTGGGCAGCCCCAACGGCCTCTGACAACTGTGAGATCACAGAACTGGCCTGCTCTCATGAAAATGGGGCGATCTTTGATCTGGGATCCACTTTGGTCACTTACACGACGACCGATTCTGCTGAGAACAGCACTCAGCAGTCATTCCTGGTGACTGTGGTTGATGATCAGGCTCCGCAATTCCTTGAAGCGCCGGGTGATATGACCCTCGATTCCAGTGCGGGGCTTTGTTCAGCCGTTGCCTCCTGGTCCAACCCGGTGGTTTCTGACAACTGTGGAGAGACCACTCTCAGCGTGAGCCAGCAACCGGGTACCATGTTCAGCGTTGGATCAACCTTCGTGACCATGTTCTTGAGCGATAATAGCGGAAACAGCACTCAGCATTCCTTCACTGTGACAGTGATCGATTCTGAGGCTCCGATCCTTTCAGGTATCCCGACCGACATGACCTTGTCTTCCGATTTGGGTCAGTGCGGAGCGACTGCAAACTGGCAACTTCCTGTTGGTACGGACAACTGTGGACTCGGTGATCTGCTGGGCAGTCATCAGCCTGGTCAGTTCTTCCCGCTGGGAACGACCACCGTCAGCTACTCCCAGGCCGATTCCAATGGAAATTTGGCTACTGGATCCTTCCTGATTACGGTGATCGACAATGAGGCCCCAGTGATCACTGGAGCGGATGATGTCTTCATTGATGCACCAGAAAGTGTCTGCAGTGCCGATGTGACGATTCCGATGCCTCAGGCTTTCGACAACTGTAATGTCGCGTCTCTGACAAACGATATCAGTGGTGAAGGTCCGATTACTGAAAACTTCACCTACGGTCTGACCGTAGTGACATGGACGGCAACCGATTTCGACGGTAACAGCACTTCTGTTGAGCAAGAGATCAACATTCTTGTGCCGTTGGATGACTGTAACAACAACGGTACCCCGGATGTTTGCGAACTGGAGGCCGGTACTGCTGAAGATTGCGACGGCAACGGCGTTCCCGATAGCTGTGATCTTGCATCGGGTACGGGTCAGGATTGCAACAACAGTGGTGTTCTGGACAGTTGTGAGGTGGCCAGTGGAGCTGCCCAAGACTGCGATGGCAATGGTTCTCCGGACGAGTGTGATATTGACTGTAATGGCAATGGAAGCCCTGATGCTTGCGATATCGACGGTGGTTCAAGTCTCGATTGCAACGCAAACGGCACTCCTGATGAGTGTGACCTGATTGCAGGTACTTCGGTGGATTCCAATGGAGACGAGACTCCTGACGAGTGTGAAGTGCACTTCAGAAGGGGTGACGCCAATGAAGACGGTAGCGTCGACATTGGAGACGCCATCTTCATGCTTTACACCCTCATGCTCGGTGGACCGGATTCCGGCTGTAAAGATGCTACGGATGCCAATGACAGCGGTACGCATGATATCGCGGATATCATTTACATTCTGAACTTCCAGTTCACGGGTGGGGCAGAGCCGCCTGCACCAGGGATCTCTGAGTGTGGTGTCGATGCAACACCCAATGACGGTCTGGGTTGCAACAGTTACGGCGGTTGCCCCTGATCGATGAGTCGTTATATCTTGACATTAAATATTGTAAAAGTGTTACTTTACACAATAGTGTCAGATATGTATAAATGATCACAGGTGTTAAGGGGGTTGTTAGTCTGACTGACAACCCCCATCTTTTTTGATTGTATTTATGAGGTTGCCGGAAATGTTGAGGGATGGGATTTCCTTGGCAGGCAGATTTTTTCTATTGCCAGCTTTATCGGCAATAAACGAGGTGGTGTGTTATGAGTTTGAGGACAAGTTTTCTGGTTGTGATGATGATTGCAACCAACTGTATTTGTGTT
>JAPOLY010000133.1 GCA_029976805.1 bacterium | reverse complement strand
CATCATGAGAAAAAAGAAGGCGCTGATACCGAGTGTCAGGACGATCAGGTCAGGCCGGGGGCCCTCAAAAAGAACTCTGGCCGGGATGGCCGCCATCAACAGCAATGGAAAAACGAAGAGAAGTATCCTGCGGGTCCACTTTGGATAAATCTTGTCAGGCCGTTCTCCCAGTTTGGTGGTGGTGAAAAATGCGTTCGTCAGTCCCCGATTCGAATGAAGCCAGATCACCGGAATCAGGAAGAACATTTGCAGTGTGTAATGAAGAAGAGCTCCATTGAGGAGCAAGAATAAATACCACAGCAGGTTTGACGCTGGAATCGGCTCCGGGTATCGCAAAAGGGCCCACCCCAGCAGGCCGCTGGCAATGATCAGGTTCAGAAATGAATTGGCGGCAAAGTCTCGAAGACTGAGGAAGAAGAGTGACGAAACGGGCCGAACCAGATAGTAATCGAGATCTCCCTTGTTCACGTAGACCGGCAGCCACCACAAATTATTGCTGAAAACAGTCATGTGGATGGCGTCGACAAGAAGGAAGCCGCAAACAAAGACGAGAGTCTGGTCAAAATTCCATTCACCGAGGATTTCAGTGTGCTGGTAAATCACCATGAAGAAGGCGATTTCCACGACATAAAAGATGCAGTCCATGATGATTCGGAACCAGAAATCGAGGCGATACTCGAGCGATCTGCTGAAGGAAAAGGACAGGAACTGCCGGTACAGCCTCAGGTAGCGCATCAAATTCCCACCCCCGTGTACCTCAGGGTTCCTCTGCGCCAGACCGGTATCAGCAGAAGCAGAAAGAAGCCGCACCAGATCAGACAGGAAACGATTCCCGTGATCCACTCCTCAAATCCCACCTTCCCGAGCAGAACCAGAGTTGGAAATTCAAACAGGTAACGGAATGGCAACATGTAAAGAATCGACTGCATCGAATCAGGAAAGAGGGACAGAGGGAAAGTGGCTCCTCCGATCAGCATCGTGACCATTCTCATCATGACCGACAATGACCACACATTGTCTGCCCAGAATGCCACCATTTGCGGCAACAGCCCCATCATGAAAAAGAGGAGGTGAGCACAGAAGATGGAAGGGAGACACATCAGAATGCCCGTTAAATTCAGGTCGACAGTGGTGGAACTCTCCATGAACGGAATGATGAGCAAGGCCATCAGCACACTTTGAAAAATGTCAGGGAAAATGTTTCCCAGCTGTTGGGCATACTTGGTGAAGCAGTAGTTACAGGGGTAAACCAGATAGCGGCTGAGGCTGCCATCATAGATTTCGGTAGCCACCGCCATCTGCAGATCTCCGCCGCGAACCACTCGTCCTGTCAGAAAGACAAAGACTCCGTAAGCCAGGATGCCCTGCAGATCCCAGCCTGCGACGATGTCTTTGCCTGATTCAGCAAAGATGGCTGTCCAAAGAGCCCAGATCACCACCAGCTGAACAATCAGGGTCAAGATCATGGAGATCCAGAAGTCTACCCGGTAGCTCAGGAGACGGCGGGATTCAATCGACATGAGGTGCAGGAAGAGGGCCGGGTTCATGTTTGGGGTTTTTCGTTTCCACCCATGATGAGCTCAATGATCTCGCTGATCTCGGGATCTGCGATCGAAAGATCCTGAACGGAAAATTTTCGCAGGATTTCTGCTGCTGCAGAGGTGACCTGATTCCGCGGTATCCGAAGAACGATGGTGCCGGCTTGCTCTTCCATGACTTCACCGATTCGATCGAGATAATTTTTGTCTACAGCTGCTGTTTCTGCCCGGTTCAAGTGAACGGTCAGTTGTTTGTAGGGTGCGTATTCGTGGATCACCCGTTTGAGGTTCCCGTCGTAGACCAGTTCACCCTCCCGAATGACGATGATGCGTTCGCAGAGTCTTTCGATGTCTTCCATGTAGTGGCTGGTGAGAATCATTGCTGGAGCATGGTCTTGGCGGTAGGAGAGCAGGAAGTCTCTCACCGCTTTCTGGGTTGTGATATCGAGTCCAATGGTGGGTTCGTCGAGGTAGACGACCCGGGGAGAATGGAGGAGTGCGGCGATCAACTCCATCTTCATGCGTTCTCCCAAAGAGAGGCGCCGGATTTGGGTGTTGAGCTCGTCTTCCACCTGAAGCATTTCGGTCAATCGCTTGAGGTTCGATTCATACTCCGGTCGGGGGATCTGATAGATCTCCCGAAGCAGTTCAAAACAATCCGCCCCAGGGAGATCCCACCAAAGCTGGGCTTTCTGACCCATGATCAAGGAGATCTGTCTGCGCAGGTCGTTATGTTTTTCCCATGGGTTGTAGCCGAGAACCGTGGCTTCCCCAGAGGTGGGGTGGACGATTCCCGAGAGCATTTTGACAAGCGTTGTTTTTCCGGCGCCATTGGCGCCGATCATGCCGACGATTTCGCCCTCGCCGACATTGAAATCCGCACCCGCGACAGCGACCTTGTCGATGTATTGGCGGTGGAACAAGGAGCGAATGGAAGCGAGTAAACCCGGGGGTTTTTGATGGATTCGAAACACCTTGCGCAGGTTTTTGACCTCGATCATGGCTCCCTCAGCCCCCTTCAGCTCTCTGTACGCAGGGTAGCACGACTTTTCTGATAAAAATATTTTTCAGAATTTCCTGTCCGGTCCCCGCAGATTCTCTGATTCCACTGATGGATTCTCTTGGGCTCCCCGGTATTCGGGTTAGGGAATCCCACCAAATTTCGGGAAGCGGAGTTTTGGCTATGACTCCGGATCGGTCGCATTTCAGGCGATGGCAGTGTCAGGGTGCCCCAATCCTGGCAGGCCAGTCCTTCATGTTCGATCCGCAGCAACCACACCGTTTTCCTGACTGGTGTCTGAGGTAATGCAATGCGCAGTGTGCGGGTTGTTACCAGTTGTTTGCAGTTCCATGGCCCTGGATCTGTTTTATCCGTCCTCTGAGAGGGGGGTCCCATGGGTTTTCCGAGAACCCTGCTGTTCTGGGTGTTGCTG
>JAPOLY010000050.1 GCA_029976805.1 bacterium | reverse complement strand
GGCGTGAACGAGGATGCCGCAGTTTCCAGGGTCTCCCGCCCAGCGGTATTCGACGGTCAGGGTGTAGTTGGAGTACTCCGCATCGGTGATCAGATGTCCCCCTGGGGAGCCGTGGCTGATCAACAGTCCATCCTGGACGGAAAAGGAAGCCGGCACAGCATCTCCCGAATCGGCGGCGGGGATGTCGGTGTGCCAGCCGCTGAGATCCTGACCATTGAAGAGAGAGAGGGTTCCCTGATTACGGAGGCCGAGACCGGAACATCCACTCATGAGCAGGGCGAGGGCCAGAGCTCCTGAGAAAATCTGTTTCGGGCCAATCATGCGGGCAGGGGCATCGTGTTACGCAGCGCCATGAACTCTTTCCACGAGTGATGCCATGCTTTCTGCGCTTCGCTGACCGCCTGACGCAGGGATTCGGTCACTTCACCACTCTTCACGGCGCGTCGATATTCTCTCAGCTGTTGCGCCCATTGAGTCAGGGTTTCCTCGACCCTCTGACTGGCACTTTCGACGCGGACTTTCCATTCGCCATGGACTTCCGGAAGCGTCTCCGCAAGACGGTCGAGGTAGACCTCCAGCTGTCGGTCGTGACGCTTTCTCCAACGCACCGGTGCTTCCGTTCGCTTCAGGTTGCTGGTCAGACCGAGACGATTGCCGGTCCAGATCAGCCACTTGGAGGGATCGAAGTGATACCACTTCAGCCCATTGCGGTAATCGGCAGGGAAGGTGTGGTGGAAATTGTGATAGCCCTCACCAAAGGTGATCAGGGCACAGATCCATGAGTCTTTGGACGTGTCTTTTTTGGACCAGGGCTGATTGCCGATCATGTGGCACAGACTATTGATGCAGAAGGTGGCCTGGTGGGTAAAGACGACCCGGGCGAGTCCGGCAAAGAGCAGCATGCCCAGGGGGCGACCGATCAGAAATCCCAATCCCAGAGGAAGCAGGACATTCACGGTAAAGACAATTTTCCAATAGTGGTTGTGTTGCCACATCACCAGTCGGTCTGCAGCCAAATCTGGAGCATTGCTGTAGTCGTGAACTTTCTCATTCTCGTGGAAGATCCAACGCATGTGTGACCACCAGAATCCCTTGGTGGCATCGTAGGGGTCTTCATGATGGTCGGTGTGCTTGTGGTGTCGGCGGTGGGAAGCGGACCAGACCAGCGCACTGTTCTGCAAGGCGGCCGCGCCGGAAACAAGGGCGATGAATCTCCAAATCGGATGGGCATCGTAGGAACGGTGGGCAAAGAGACGGTGGTAACCGACGGTGATCCCCATCCCCGCGAAGATCCACAATGTGATGGCGGTCGCCGTCAGCGCCCAGTGATGGCCGGAAAAGTAAATGTAAGCAGGAATCGCCAGCGCAGTGAGAATCGGACTCAGGCTGAGGAAGAGTGCGTTCGACCAAATGATAGGACCGCGAGTGGGGGTGGACTCATACGACTCGGAATCGAGGGTAGGTTCCTTGGAGCTTGTCGAATCGGGCATCTTCGACCATCCAATCTTCGGGTTGGTGTCGACCTTGGGATCTTTTTCCTTGAGTGATTACACCGAATCAGGGGGGGGTGGGTCAAACCGATTACGAAAGAAAGATGACAGGATGACGCAGTTCGGTCAGGGGGGGTCCTCTGACGACATCTCGGTGGCCGCCGATTTTGAAGTTTTTGGAAAAGATTCGGTTTTCTTCGTTCAAAACTCGCTTATCGACAAGTTTGGGCAGGAGGTTTTTAATCTCTTCCAACTACCTTCTGCAGAAGTACCGGATTCGAAATTACCCCTGAAAGGAAACTCCATGATTTGGCCCGTCCTCGTTTTGACTCTTTTGAGCCCAGTTGCCATCCCAGAGGAAGCCGAACTTCCCAAAGATCTTCCGGCTCCACCGATGATCCTTGATTCGCTGGGAGAGTTCCGCAGGGATGTGGTGACCGATTCCGAGGAGGCGCGCCGCTGGTTTGATCAGGGATACAACCTGATGCTCTCCTTCAATTTCAATGGTGCCATCCGTTCCTTTTATCAGGCGACTCTTCTCGACCCCGAGTTTGCGATGGCCTGGTGGGGCATCTCCCATTCAGCGGGGCCCAACATCAATGTTCCTGAAATCTTCCCCGGTCCCTTTGCCGGCTGGTGTTACTCCGCGAGCAAAAAAGCGGCTGAGTTTGCCGATCGAGAATCGGTGACCAACCAAGCGATCATTGCCGCTCTTCAGAATCGTTACGCCTGGCCCATGCCCGAAGATCTTTCAGAGGTGAATGCCGCTTATCGCGATGCCATCCTGGCAGTCCACGAAAAGTATCCGATGGATTCGGATATCGCGGTGCTCGCAGCGGAATCGATGATGCTGATGCAGCCGTGGGAATACTGGAACCTCGAGGGAGAGCCGCAAAAGAGAACGTTGCAGTTTAAGGGAATCGTCGAGGATGTGCTCGAGAGGGATCCCTACCATCCTGGAGCCTGCCACCTCTACATCCACATCATGGAATCCTCGCAAAACCCGGGAATGGCGGAGAAGGCGGCGGATCGCCTTCTGGATCTGATTCCCGGAGCCGGTCACATGGTTCACATGCCATCGCATATCTGGATGAACACCGGTCGCTATGCGGAATCCGCGGATTGCAACCGCGATGCGGTAGCCCTCGATGATCTCTGGTTTGAACGCAATGGCGGACCGACCGATTACTACTTTTACGGCATGCACAATCGTCACTTCCTTGCTTATGCGACTCTCATGCTGGGCAGAAGTCGGGAGTGTATCGAGGTTTCTGCGGCGATTGCAAAAGAAGCCCCCGAGCCTCTCTTCAAGGAGTTTGCCTCCTTCAGTGACAGTTGGGCTGCGGCGGAATATCACGTGCTGGTCCGTTTTGGAAAATGGGAAGAGATTCTGGCCAAGCCGATGCCGCCCGAGTGGAGAGCCGTCTCCCGATCCGTTCTGCACTATGCCAGGGGGGTCGCGTTTGCCAACACTGAGAGGTTCACCGAAGCTCGCGAAGAGTTGGCGAAACTCGATGCCGCCATCGAAGCGATTCCGGAGGAATACAAAATGGGGTCGCTTCCCTGCGGTGAGGTCTGGGAAGTAGGACGGCGGGTTCTGGAAGGGGAGATCCTCTTCAAGGAAGGAAACCAAGAAGATGGCCTTGCCAGGCTGAAGGAAGCGGTTGAGCTGGAGGACCAGTTGGCCTACTCCGAGCCTCCTGCGTGGCCGGTGCCTGCACGTCATCCCCTCGGCGCACTGCTGAACACCGCAGGACAGTTTGAGGAAGCTGAGAAAGTTTTCCTCAAGGACCTGGAGCACTACCCCGCCAATGGTTGGGCTCTTCTTGGGTTGACCAACGCCCTCGATGGGCAGGGCCGCAGTGAAGAAGCGGAGTTGTCCCGCCGTGCTTTTCGCGCTGCATGGAAGGATGCGGATGTGGAACCCTCTTCCGCCTGTTACTGCGGCGAGATCGGCTCTCGCTGATCGAGGTTTCTTTGTTGATGGACTTCAAGCCCCGGTACTCTCTGGAGTTCCGGGGCTTGATTTGTATCTGGGGGCATGCTCGACTCAAGACAGCTTTCTGAACACTTAAGGGGGCCATTCAATGGAATTTGAGATCAAGGGAAACCCCGATTTCGGTGAGGCGGTCGCCCAGCTGGAATCCGGGGATTCATTTCATGCCGCATCGGGAGCCATGAACTGGCTTCGTGGACCGGTGTCTTTCAAGGCCCGTCTGATGGGCGGGCTCGGCAAATCTCTGGTTCGCAAGGTGCTCGGCGGGACATCGATGTTTGTCAACGAGTATCAGGCGAGTGGTCCTTCTGAAGTGGCCTTTTCTCACATGGTGGCCGGCACTCTGGTTCGGATTCCGGTGACCTCCGAGGGCATGCTGATTTCCGGGGGGGCCTTCACCGCCTGTACTCAGGGGGTCGACCTGCGTACCCGCTTTGGCGGGTTCAAGGCGTTCTTCAGTGGCAAGGGGGCCTTCTTCATCGAAGCTTCCGGATCCGGAGAAATCTTCTTTGGGGCCTACGGTGCGGTGGTCGAGAAAGAACTGGATGGCGAGCTGATCGTCGACAACGGTCACGTCCTCGCCTGGGAGAACACCCTCGACTGGAGCCTTAAGGGGGCGGGTGGGCTCAAGAGCACTCTCTTCTCCGGAGAGGGCCTCGTCATGCGCTTCAGTGGTCGCGGTCGCATTTGGCTTCAAACCCGTCACCTGGCGGGCACGGCGGGGTGGATCACCCCGTTCCTGAGAGCTTAGGGGGATCGATGAAATTCAACATTCTCGAAACCGGAGCTTTTCAGTCTGCACTCGTCGAGTTTGAACATGGCGAAGAGTTCTTCAGCGAATCGGGAGCGATGGTGCGGGCTTCCGGCAATGTCGATCTGGATGTGTCGACACGCAGCCGCGGAAAGAGCGGCATCATGAGCGGGATCAAACGCCTCTTCAGTGGCGAGTCCTTCTTTCTCAGTACCTACAAGGTCGGCCCCGGGGAAACCGGTGAGGTTGGACTGGCACCGGTCCTGCCCGGAGAGATGAAAACGCTGAACCTTGACGGCTCGACCACCTGGGTCTGTTCCGGAGGTTCCTTCATCGCCGCAGGCGGGGAAGACGTTGATCTGGAATCCCGCTTTCAGGGTTTCGGCAGCGTCTTCAGTGGTGAGGGCATGTTTTTCCTCGAGGTGGCCGGAGTCGGCACGGCTCTCGTCGGGGGCTTCGGGGCTCTCCACGAACTCGAAGTGGATGGTGAGCTGACCCTCGATACGGGGCACCTGATCGCCTACGAAAAAACCCTCGATTACAAGGTCACGAAAGCAGCCAGTTCCTGGACCCAGAGTTTTCTCTCCGGGGAAGGATTTGTCATGAAGTTTGAAGGTCAGGGCAAGATCATTGCCCAGACCCATGATGCAACGATGTTTGGCGCGACGCTGGGGCCCCTGTTGCCGGAGAGGCAGTGATCGATGAAATACCGAATTGATTGCCAGCCCGGTTATTCGTATCTCGAGGTCGAACTCGACCCCGGGGACAGCATCGCTTCCGAGTCGGGTGCGATGGCATGGATGGATCCGACCATCGACATGGAGACTTCGACACGGGGTGGGGTTTTCTCAGGACTCAAGCGTGCACTCCTCAGTGGGGAGTCCTTTTTTCAGAATACCTACACGACCGAAACGGCGGGCTCGCGGATCGCACTGGCTCCAGGGCCTTCGGGAGCGATTGTTGCTCTCGAGTTGAACGGTGAGGAGATCTACCTGCAGAAAGGGGCCTACCTCGCCTCCATCGGTGACATTCAGATCGATACCAAGTTCGATGGACTGAAGGGCTTCTTCAACGAGGGTCTCTTTATCCTCAAGTGTTCCGGAACCGGAACCCTTTTCTTCAATGCCTACGGGGATATCCAGCAGGTACAGCTTACGGGACAGAATGTCGGTCAGGACGTGAATGATCTCTTCGACGATGAGTGGGAGAGTTCGGTGCAGGTTCCGGGTGACTACACCGTCGACAACGGCTTCGCTGTTGCCTGGGATCCGAGTCTCAACTATCGACTGACCACCGGGCGCAAAATTCGTCAATTCCTCTTCGGGGACCAGATCATGCTGCGTTTTTCGGGGCAAGGTCGGGTCTGGGTGCAGAGTCGAAGTCCGCAGGCTTTCGCCAGTTGGGTCCACCCCTATCGACGGAAGAAATCGAAAAGCGACTAGTCGGTCCGAAGTGGGACCGTTTCCCGATGAATGAGGTTTCAAGACTGCAGCAGGAGGTGGAATTTGTTGATCAATGAAAAAGCCACTCAGGCGATCCTTGAGGTTGGAACCCGCACGGAAGCCCCCGCCGGAACGACTTTGATCGAGGAGGGGGTCTTTGATGAGACCCTTTTCTATCTGGAATCGGGAAGCGTGGAGATCCTTCGTGGAGGTGAGGTGGTCGACACCATCTCGTCTGGCGATATTTTTGGAGAAGTCGCCTTTGTGGAAAGGCGTGCACGAACCGCCACCGTCCGCACAGTGGAAGAATGCACCTATGTGGCTGTGGAGCGCCCTGATTTGCTGAGATCCCTGGCCGATGATGCGGAGACGCTCTTTGACTTCGTCCAGACCATCGAATCGAGACGCAGTGCCCACATGCATTCCGGCAGCGATCAGGAAGTGGAGACCTTCCTTGCACAGGTTGCTGATGAAGCCACTTCTCATCGGGCGGTGCACCACCCGTACCTGCTCGCACTGCGTGAACGATCTCTCCCCGACATGAAGTGGGCTCTTGCCGATTTCGCCCGTCAATATCTGGGCTACTCTTCGCATTTTCCCCGCTACCTGACCACCGTCATTGGACGCCTGGAGGTTCCTGAGCATCGCGCGGCATTGATGGAAAACCTGACAGAGGAATCGGGGATCTACGAAAGTGAAGAGATGGAAGAATTGGCGGAGATCGGAGTCGAACAGGAGTGGATCGATGGGATTCCCCATCCGGTGCTCTTTCGCCGCTTTTGCATCGCCGCCGGAGTTGAACAGGATTCGTTGACGGAAGATGCCGTCGAAGTGGTCTGCTGGCGTGAAATGTTCCTGTCGATTCTCTCAGGGGGATCGACGGCAGAAGCTCTGGGTGCCCTCGGCCTGGGAACCGAGAATGTGGTCAGCACCATGTACCAGCATTTCCTTCCGGCGCTGGAAGTTCTGGATGCTCCGCCATCAGAGACGGTGTTCTTCCCGCTTCATGCGGCGGTGGACGATCACCATCAGGAAACCCTGATGGACATCTCCCGCCATTATGCTGCAACGGCAGAGGGACGCCGGGATCTGCTCAAGGGAATGCGCAAGGCTCTCTCCTTGCGGGCCGGATTCTGGGATTGGCTTCATGCCCGGGCATTGACCCAGGGGAAGTGTGACGAGGGCGCGACACTGAAATTCTGATCTCTCAGGCGATCAGGGGTTCATCCCACAACCGATCATCCCACAACCGATCATCCCACAACCCATTGACGCAGCAGGAGTCTGGGTGCGTCAGGGTCGTCCTCATAGGCGGTTCGGTCGTGGAGAGTGGTCGTGTTATCGACCCACAGCATCTCTCCACGCTGCAGGGTGAAGGTGGCCACCGAATCCGGTTCCTCGAGAATCGCATCGAGTCGGTCGAGTGCCTCCTGTAACTGCGGGTGCGGTTCGATCTCCGCTTTTTCATATCCCTTTTCGATCCAGAAGCGCATGTAGCGACAGACCGGCCCTCGCGATGGTTCACTGACATCGAAGACAGGGAAGCGGTTGCGCTGTCTTTGGCTCTGATCCGCACCGGGCGTGACGATATCCCGGTAGTGGGGTTCTTCGAGGATGCGGCACAGTTCCGGATGATTCTGCGAAAGTTTCTGATGGGCGAGGAGGGCGCAGGCGATGCGTGAAGCTCCGCCCACCGGTGCAGGGCGGATACAGATCAGGCCGACCAGGTCGGGAAGCACATCGACGGCACTGGAATCGGTATGGAGACCGGTGGCGGCTTTCGTCTGGCTGACGGGGATCGCGGTTTTGGTGTAATCGCCTCCACGGTCCTTGACCTCGTAAAGACGGCCGTAGTTTCCCAACGGAGTTCCCAGGTGAACGCCGAAAGCCAGGTAGTAGCGACGCAAAAGGTCGTCATCCACCCGTTCCAGCGGGGGGGCAGAGACACGGACGACTCCGCTGCCGTGGTAGACCTCTTCACGGGTGCGGACCGCCAGTTGCTGCAGGCGGGTCATGTTCGCCACGTGGGCATGGGTCACTTCATCTTCGATGACCTCGGGAGAATGGTTTCGCCACTGCTCCAGCTCTTCGATGATTCCTTCATCGAATTCGAGGGTGTGCTCACGACGCTGATTCAATTCTTGTTGGGTCCACGGTGATCGGGTGTGAGGGGCGGAATTCATCGATTTACTTCCTGATCCTGAAAGCCATGTGAAGGGGGAGATCGGCCAAGGGTCCGAAGAAGTCGGCGTCTTCCGCAATCATTTCTTCGGTGACGGCCAGTTCCCGGAAATCAGGGAAGTGGGTGAAGCCTGCGGACCGCAGTCCGTCGAGCACATCCTGAAACGTTTTATGCAGACATCGCACCGAAACTTCTGACCCATCCCTCTGTGCCATTTGTCCTTCGAAGGTCTGGTCTCGACCACTGAACCAGCCACCGGAGCGTTCAAAGTGAAAACTGTCTGTGCCCGTATCCATGAAGGGGTTGACCGGATGGGGCAGAGAGAAAACGAAGTGTCCGCCGGGTGACAGATGGTCGTAGACCCGGCGCATCGACTGATGCATTTGCTCGACAGTCGTATAGTTGTATACGAAGACGGCAGTGATCAGATCGTAGGAATCCAGGCGGGGGGTGAAATCGGTCGCACAACCCACCGAGTAGGTGATATTGAGCGGGGCCTGATTTTCATTGGCCTCGGCGAACTCGATCATTCCTGCGCTGAGATCGATGCCCTCCATGTGGGCCGCCGGACCCTCCTCCGAGCGCGCCAGCTGCCGGGTGAAGTAGCCCTCACCACAGCCGAGATCGAGAACCTTGCAGTCGCGGATTGAAGGACACCACTGGAGGAGAAAAGGACGGGCAGTCCAGTCGGAGAGAAGGCGAGGTTCATCCCGAGCCCAATTTTTGGAGGTGTCATCAAACATGTCGCGGGAAGATAAATCTGTCATGGCAACCTCTCCGAAAGCAGCCTGTTGAACCGGGTTCATACTAAGTGCCCAGAGCCCTGATTCCCAGAGACGGATCAATCGGAGATTTTCAGTAGCAGCACTCGTACTCCACGATCAGTCCTTTTCTTCGGGAGGATCGATGATCTCTGTCAGGGAACGAATCTCGTCACCATTGAAAAGGTTCTTCTCTTGCATCCGCCGTAGCAACATGGTGATCAAGAGCTCGAGTTGTTCATTTTCCTCTTCAAGGTTGGAGATGCGTTCTTCGTTGGTTCTGGTAGTTCGTTTTGCTTTTGAAAGGGATAAACGAAGTGCACGTATGCCCTTTTCTGCATCCTCAATATCGAGGCGATTGCCGATATCACCCAATAAAATAGTGCGCATCCAGCCCATGTGAGAATCCTTTCCGTTGCATTGTAGGCAGGCTCTTCGGTGACCATTTTAAGTATGAAGCCCTGATAAACCCAGAGCTAACTGAGGGACTCATATGATCAGGATTTTCGTTATGATGTGAGAAGACCATTCGGTTACCGATATAGTCGTGGGATTCATGGGCTCAGGATGAGCATGCCATTTTTGAGGAGTCCGGAATTGGATAATATTTTCAGGAACTCTGTCGTCATGGTCACATTACTGCTGATCCTGGGGACACCTGTCTATGGTCAGGTCGACTTTATCGAGTGCGGGGTTTTTGATACGGACTTTGGCGGCTGTGTTCTGTTTTTTCCTGACTCAGGTTTTCCGGGTGGCATAGAGGTTGATCTTGTGAACCCACCCATGAACCAGATCGTGCGGGTCACCGGGATTTCCTTTACCTGTGGTGGTATCTGTTTTCCTGATCTCTGTCTTTCGGGAACGCAGGTCTTCTTTGACTGTCCCGGGTCGCCGCTCGGGGAATCGGATTGCAGTAATGGGCAAGATGATGATGCCGATCTTTTGACGGACTGTTGCGATCCGGACTGCGCTTGTACTCCGGGAATTGAAATCTGTGATAACGGCTGGGATGACGATTGTGATGGGTTCATCGATTTAATCGATCCCGATTGCCTAGGTTCACCACAAGGGGGCGTGTTCGTTCGTGGTGATTCGAATGCGGATGGTATTGTCAATGTTGCTGATGCCGTAAGGACTTTGGGTTTCCTGTTTCTGGCAGAAACGGTGGACTGTCTCGATGCGGCAGATGTCGGAGACGACGGAAACGTCAACATTGCGGATGCAGTGGCGTTGCTCAGCACTCTGTTTTCCTCTTCTGGACCTCCTGCACCTCCCTATCCGGATTGTGGATTCGATCCGACGGGTGACGCCCTGCAGTGCTGGTTCCATTTGGTTTGCCCCTAGATGCCAGACGAAAGTTGTTCGGGAATTCCCGAATTTGATCCCCGGAACCGATCAAACGCTCCCTGTGCCGTGCTATCATTCAACGCTGAACAGTCCCCATGAGAAGGCCGGATGGCAGGCCGAAGAGGGGGGTTGGGAAAGGCGTCAGTCCCATGACCGATGAACTGAATATCCAAGTCGAACCCTGGGAATCGGATTCGGACACCTGTGTTCTGCGGTTGAACCGCGTGGTGGCCACATCCCCCGAGTACTTCTCCACCGCTGAAGAAGCGGCGGACAGCCCACTGGGAAAAAAGCTGGTCGCAATACAAGGCCTCGAGGCGGTGTTGATGCAGGACAAGGTCATCACCCTCCTGAAGCCGGTGGACGGTTCTGATTGGCAGCCGATGGTTGATCAGGCCACAGCGGTGGTCGAGCAACACTTCGCCGATCTGGACAAGGTCATCGCCGAGCGCAGCCGCGACATGAATGAGGAGGAGAAAGCCCTCTTCATCGAAATCCAGAATCTTCTGAATTCGGACCTGAACCCGATGGTGGCCGCCCACGGCGGATTCATCGAGGTGGTCGACGTGAAAGACCAGGATCTCTTCATCCATATGGGTGGAGGCTGTCAGGGCTGCGGCATGGCTGCGGTCACCTTGCGTCAGGGAGTGGAAACCCTGATCCGTCAGAAGGTGCCTTCCATTCAGAATATCCACGATGCCACCGACCACAAAGCCGGAGAGAATCCCTACTATGCCAGCTGACGCCGGAGACGAGTGGATCGACCTCTGTGCTCTCGCCGAGGTTGATGAAGAGGAACCGTTCTTCACCCAGGGTGGGGGACGGGAACTGATGGTGACCCGGGTAGGAGACAACATCTCTGTGTTTACCGATTCCTGCCCTCACATCGGCGCATCGATGATGGGAGCCATGGTCGAGGACGGACATGTGGAGTGCCCACTCCACGGAGCCTGTTTTGACGCCAGTACCGGCAAGGTCACTGACGGGCCCACCGACCAGAATCTCCAGTGTCACGAATCGCGGATCGACGGAGATCGGGTTTTTGTGAAGGTCATCGCCCCCGCAGAATAAAACCCTTGTTCCCGCCCTTTACCGGTTCAGAATGAGACAAAGTTCCTTGTCCTCATTCCAGCGGAGGGTTCCATGCTGCGGAGTGCTTTTTATTGCCTGTTCTTGTCCCTGTTTGCCCTTTCTCTCACAGGGTGCCTCGTCGTCAAATCGGATGTCGCCAAACTCGACGATGAGAGTGGTGCTCTGACCCTCGAAATCGACGCGACTTCCACCACCGAGCCTGCTCCCGCCGAAGAACCTGAAATCGACCCGGAAGAGGTCGCCGCCCAGGAGAAGAAGGTAGAGGAGCTGGAGCACAAATTGGCGGAGATGGAGATCGACTTCCATATCGCCGAAATGGAGCGCGATCTCGCCCATGAGGCGATGGAGCACCGCTTCGAGGGATTGCGTCGTGCGATCGAGGAAGCGGAGCATGACATGCACATGTTCCACGAGTTTGATCGTCCGACTCGAGAGTATCAGAGTCGTCGATCGGTGATCTTTGCCGAGACCCGTCTCAAGGATTCCAGAACCGAGCTGGAGCAACTCGAGTTGCTCTATGAAGGTTCCGAGTTGGAAGATGGAACAGCAGAATTGGTTCTTCAACGTGGACGCATGAGCCTTGCCCGTGCCGAGGAAGCTCTTGGCCAGACCCGCAGGGAACATGAAGTCGAAATGAACGTCAAGATTCCGCGCAGTGAGGAAAAGCTTCAGCGTGCCATCGAGAGTGCCAACAGGGACCTTCACCGTGCTGAGGCGGAAGCGGAGATCAAACGCATTCAGGAAGAACGCAAGTTTGAAAAGATGGAACGGGAACTCGAGGAAAAGTCAGAAGAGTTGGAGAAGGCGAATCATGACCTTCGCAACATGACCGGTGTCGAGGAGTCTCCCCAGCCCGTGGCATGGGGCATCTTTTGATTGTTGCCACTGTCCTTCTTCTCACTCAACTGGCGCAGGGGCCGTTGCCTGTCAACGGAGCAGAGGATGACTGGAGGGTTTCGGCCCGAGCTGGTCTGGACAAGGCCCTTGTTTATCTCTTGGCCCAGCAGGAAGAGGACGGAGCCTTCGGCCATTGGCGCTTTTCCTCCTCTCCGGACGACAAAAATTGGATGGTACCGGAGCAGCACTACGCTTTTCAGGTTGCCTGTACCGGGATCACCTGCGTCACGCTGATGGACCTGGGCGACCTCCTCTCTGAAGAAGGGGAAAAGGCGCTCGAGAGGGCTCTCGACAACATCTGTATACAGGGTCGTCGCAAACGGATCGCCAACTGGGATACGGACAATCTCTGGGGATATGTCTACGTGCTTGAAGCGGTCGCCCGTGCTCTCGCTGAGCCGGAACCCCGATTCGGCGAAGAGCGTCGCCAGCGTCTCAGAAAACTGGGTGAAGACCTGATCGTCATCCTCGGGAATTATCAGAGTCCCGATGGAGGTTGGGCCTACTACGATGACCCGCCTTACACACGTCGGCCCACATGGGGGACCTCCTTTGTGACCGCCTCCCTGTTGCTGATCTTTGAACAGTGCGAAGAGGTGGGACTGGCTGTTCCTGATCAGATGCAAGAGCGGGGGCTGAGAGCTCTGAGAAGAACCCGGCTCCCCAATGGGGCCTACGACTACAACATTGCCCCGATTCAATCGACGAGGAACCTGCTTTCCATCAATCAGATCAAAGGCTCACTGTGCCGGATTCAGGTGGGGAATCTGGCACTTCGGAGATTGGGTGAGCCCGGCGAAGTGACGGATCAGAATATCGTCACCGGACTGGAGCAGCTGATCCGGCACCACAAGTTCATTTCCCTTTCACGGGGACGGATCTATCCCCATGAAGCCTACTATGCCAACAGTGGTTACTTCTTCTTTTATGGGCATTACTACGCTTCGGATGTGATTCGCCAGTTGCCCTGGAATCTGCGAGAGCAATGGTGGCCCGTGATCTGTCAGAAGATCCTCGAAACCCAGGAGGCGGATGGATCGATGTGGGACTATGCGTTCTTCACCTACCACCGCATCTACGGGACGGCGTGGTCGATTTCCGTCCTCGCCAAGGCACTGGCAGACGGAGAAGAAATGAAAGTTCCCGCCAGAGGCGAGCCGAATGGTAGCAAGGCAAGAGGGGCAGAGACGTTGCCGGAGAAGAAGAGTCTTCCCCCGAAACCACAAAAACTGCGTTGATTCGGTGAAGTGGAACTTTAAAGTCTGGCTGTCAGATCGGGCCCTGATTCAACTTCGTTGCGGTTCAGGAAATGGCATCAAAAAAAGGGCACGAAAAAAGGGCACAGAGATGACTCTCTGTGCCCTTTTTTCTGATTTCAGTCAAACTACTTGCAGGAACCGCAGCAGCTGTCTTTCTTGGTGCTGCACTCGGACATTTTCTCGGAGCTGCATGCAGTGGCACACTCGGAGGCGCAACCGGCCTTCTCTTCACCACCCAAAGGAGCAAAGTTACATCCGGCAGCGGAAAGTCCGCCGACGACGACAAGAGCAAGAAGAAACTTTTTCATCTGACTCACCTTTTCTGGCCGCCATTGCGGCAAACAATGAAACAAAAAGAGTGCGGAACTGTCCCGCTATCCTGATTAAAGCACGATTCACGGTCAGCACAACGGGATAATTGGGCTGATCGTTCCAGAGCATGACCAACCCGCCGCAAATTGCCGGAATTCCGTCGTTAACGGCTTCCTGAGGGAAGAAGACGGTTCTGTCTCGATTCCTGGAGGGAGGTTTCCGGTGCCTCCGAATCCGTGCTCCAAAAGGACGAATAGGCAAAATGACAGATTCCCTGACACCCCTGAAGAAGGGCACTCTTCTCTTGTGCCAGAGTGACTTCAGGGTCTTCGTGAAGATAGGTTCCGAGACCCATGATGACGGGATAACCGCGAGCGGCATCCATGCACTCTCCAACCCGTGATTCGAAACGGGGCACCTCCCGGTCGTACTGCATGGGAAAGACCGCATCGATGTATCCTCTTCGGAGCCAGTTGGGCCAATCCTGACGGACACGATCGTGGGCGATCCGGGGAGTACGGTACACGGCGGCGGTCATGAGAACGTCTCTTCGCTCCTGCCGGCAGCGTTCTGTGATCACCCGAACCATCTCTGTGACCTGATCCCTTCTCCAATCATCCCAGGCTTCCCGGGAGTCATCCGGAGAAGCCCATCCTGTGTCAGCCGTGAAGAGTTCCTCACTGCGAGAATCCCGGGGGTAATCGGTTTCGACACCCGCTTCAAGAAATCGGATGTAGTCCAAATGAATGCCGGCCACTTCCGGGTACCACTTCAGAATTTCTTCGCAAACCGACGCCACATGATCACGGACTTCAGGGAAGGAGGGATTCAGGGCCACGTAGTAATTCGGTTGCAACGGTTGGCGTTCACCACTCTCGGAGTGGAGGAACCACTCGGGGTGGCTGTTCCAGAGTTGTTCCGGCTTGGTCGCCGGGGGAGGAGTGATTCCGCGCCAGCCGGGAACCGCGTTGACCCAGGCGTGCAGATTCAACTCTCGAACCCGGGCTTCCCTGCAGGCTGCTTCAAGGGGGTCAAATCCCGGATCCTGATGTTGGAATTCTTCAGCCCACGGTTCCATCGCGGAGGGATAGAAGACGGTGGCATTACCCCGGACCTGAAAGAGAACCGTATCAAATCCGGCTTTGTCGATGTTCTCCATCAGGTCGACGATATCCTGCTCGGTTTTGTAGTCCCAGCGGGTGACCCAGATCGCCTTGCGGATCGGGACTTCAGGCCTCGATTGACAGCCACTGGACAGGGTGACGAAGACGACTCCCAGTAAAAGGAGTTTCAAAACGGCTGTTTGACTTCTTCGCTTGGTCACGGAGTCCTCAACTTTCCATTCACTCAGTTCGGATTTTCTGTGATCAGGTGCAGGCTTTTGGGAATCACCTCAAACTCAAGGACTTCAGGTGAACCGAGAACATCCCCATCGACAAGGACAGGTTCTGCCTGCTGAACCAGTTTCACCGTTTGGGCCTGACGGTAAATCAAATCCGGATACTGGTCGAGATGTCGGCCCGCAGAGACCTCGCGGAAGAGTGAAAAGGCCTCAAGGTAGGAAACTCGTGGCAGGATACAGACGTCCAGCAATCCATCGTCGAGCTGTGCGTTGGGACAGGGGGTGAAACCACCCCCGATCGTGGCTTCATTACCGACAAAGATGGCAGGTCCTGTCACAGCAAATTCTTCACCGTCGATGATGACTTTTGCATCTCGATTTCGGCGGGTCTCCATCAGCAAAGCCTGAATCGCCAACCAGCGATAAAAGCGGTCACCCAACCAGCGAACCGGGTGACGGAGCACCGGTACTTTTCTCCAGCGATCAAAGCGATGGGTGATACGGGCGGGAAGGCCTGTGGACGTGATTTGCAGCATCTGTCCCCAGCTCTCGCCGTCAGCATTGATGGAGATGGTGTCAATGAATCGCTGGCCTTGACCGTGGAGGGCTATCTGCAGCGCTTCTTGCAGGTCGAGAGGGAACCCCAGACCTTTGCAAAGATTATTGCCTGTTCCGGCGGGGATGATGGCGATGGGGCACTTCCATGATTGCCGGTGCAGCCAATTGACGGCAAGGCGTACTGTTCCGTCGCCACCGATGACGAAGACCCGATCTGGAGAAGATTCGATGTGATCCGTTTCAAACAGATTGACCTGTTGAACCTCGAAATCAGTCGATGTCAATTCCGGCGCTACTTTCAGCAAGTGCTGTGCTTCTGCGGCGCGTCGAGATCCGGGATTTCCCAGAATCAGAATCTTCTTGGGGTTCGTACTCACTCGAGAATTTGACCCGGTTCCAGGTCGATTACCTGAATTGGCAGGGATCCGACCGATTCCCGCAACTGGTCAGGTGTACCTGATAGAAGTGGGAAAGTTCCATAGTGCATGGGAAGGACCATTTGCACACCGAGAAGATGAGCCGCTTTCGCCGCTTCTCTGGGTCCCATCGTGTAGTGATCTCCGATGGGCAGGATTGCCAGAGTGGGAGAGTACAGTTCGCCGATCAGGGCCATGTCCGAGAAAACGCAGGTATCTCCCGCGTAGTAAAAGCGGAATTCATTTTCCGTCTCGATCACGAAGCCGGCGGGCTCACCACCGTATTGCAGCACACCATCTACCTCGACACTGCTGGAATGTTTGGCATCTGTCATCGTCACCCGCAGGCCGCAGATTTCGATGGATCCGCCCTTGTTCATCTCCACTACCTGATCTTCAGGGAGACCCATCTTTTTGAGCCAGAACGCCATCTCGACGTTGCAGACTACACGGCAACCATGCTTGGTGGCCTGGGGAATCACATCCGCAACATGGTCGAAGTGACCATGGGTGAGCAGGATCAGGTCCACTTCTTCAGGATTCTGAAATTCCTCAGGGCAACTGGGATTTCCCAGCCAGGGATCGAAGAGGACCTTTCTTCCCGAGGGAGTTTCAACGAGGAAGGTGGCATGTCCCAGCCATTGAAAGGTGGTTTCTTTACCGAGGTAGTTCATATGAATTCTCCAGGTCTGTTATCAAGTGACTCATGCATTGGGGGATTGGCACAGATCGAGAAGAGATCTGCCCCTTTCCTCCAGTCGGGACCAATTTTGCTGACTCAAATCTTCCGGATCAAAGAGCGGAGCGACAAAACCGACGGCGTGGGCTCCCGCTTCCAGGAAACTGCGGGCATTCTCCGGGGTGACTCCACTGGTGGGTACGATACGCAGGTGGGGTAAGGGTCCCAGAGTCGCCTTGACCCAGGAAGGACCTCCCGCTGGACCGGGAAAGAGTTTGACCAGTGGTGCACCGGCTTCATGGGCCGCCTGCATTTCGGTGGGGGTTGAACACCCTGGAATGATGGCGACTCCGAGGTCGCCTGCGAGCTGAATCATTTTTGGATCCATGATCGGGGAAACGAGAAAGCGGGCACCATGGTCGATGGCTTTTCGAGCATGATCCTCGGTCAGAACTGTCCCGGCCCCGACGACGGCGTGTTCATGTCTTGATGAGGTCTCGCGAATACACTCGAAAGCCCCGGGGATGGTCAGTGTGTATTCACAAACTCGGAAGCCTGCAGCCAGAGCCGCTTCCATGGCGGGAACCGCCAAATCCCCATCGTCAGTGCGCAGGATGGCACTGGCTCTTTCGGAGCCGAGAAAAGCGACAAACTCCTCAGGTTTCATGGCAGTCGTTCCCCTTCCGAAAAATCAGGATGGACCTCTTGGACGTTGGACGCCATGATGCGGAAGGGACCGACGGTGAGCAAGAAGGCCGCCACCAGAGATTTCCCGGATCCTGATCAACCCGGTTCTGAAACCATTTTTCATGGGGGTACGACGATGACCAGTTTTGATATCAGTACGCTTGTTCACCTGCTCGTGGCGATTCTGATCGCAGGTTCGGTCTTTATCCAGTGGCGGGCGGTCCACCCTGCCGTCACCTCCGAAGAGGGGGGTGAAAAGGTACGTGAGGGGATCCGTCGCCGGTGGGCTCCATTTGTTCATTTGGGATCCCTGTTGTTGATCGTGACCGGATTGTACCAATTGATGGTTCACGGCCTTGCGACGGCTGATCACCAGAAGACATTGGATGACCCCGGCATGCCGTATCACATGCTCTTCGGGATCAAATTCCTTCTCGCCATGGGAGCCCTCTTCATCGGATCTGCAATGGTGGGGCGAAGTGAGGCTCTTGCCGGGATTCGCCGTAATGGTGGAATGTGGCTGGGTCTTGCGGTGGTGCTGGTCATTGCCGTCGTCGTTATTTCACGCCTGCTCGCGGGACTCCCTGAGCCGGTGTAAAATCACCCGTCGTCTTCGTTTCATTTCCAGTCAGGACCGATTCCCCATGCCGCTATTTCGACAGCTCGCCCTGTTGTGCCTGTTCTTGCTCTTTGGATCTTTGCAGCCAACTTCTGTGCTGTTCGGGTCGGCCCCCGGTTCCGATTCTGCGGATCGACCGTTGTTCAAGAACATCGTCGATGACTCTGACGAAGACGATGACAGTGATGACGAGGATGAGGAACCGAAGGACCCTTCGGAGATCGCTCTCGATAAAGCGATCGATGGTCTCAACAGTCTCCCTCGGGCAGCCAAGGCACGGATGGAAAGACTGGTCGATCTGGAGGATGAGTTTGATGCCATCCACCTTGAGCATGTTGGCAAAGAGGCGGCGACAGAGGCCCTCGCTTACCGTGCGGAGTGCCAGCGTCTGCTCGGTCGTTCAAGATTGGCTCGAGAAGGCTATCAGCAGTATCTCAATCTCGACAGTGGCGGTGAGGCCACACCGGTGGCATTGCATGGCCTGGGGCACTGTTTTCAGGACTCTCTCGAGTGGAATCGGGCTTTCGATCAGTTTGACCGGGTCAATCGTGACTTCAGTGATCACAACCTGATCGCCGAGTGTCAATACGACGCCGGCTATTGCTTGCGCGAGATGGGGGACTTCCAGGAAGCAAGAGCGATCTGGGAGAAATTGATCCGTGTCCACGGATCCACCCCGGCTGCCCGTAAAGCGGGATCGAAACTGGGAACCCTGCGCCCTCCCATCGAAAGGCTGAAGGATCTGTTTCCGCGCTGGGAACGGGAACGCAAAACCTACGATTCCCTGCCCTACCGGGATAGAGCCAAGGGTCTGAAGCCGATCGAGGATGTTCTCGCCGAGTTTGGTGATTGTCGTTGTCCCGAGTCGGAAGCGTTTCTGACGCGGCTGTTGAAGGACAAGGACAAGGAGATTCAGGCTGCGGCGGCGGCTCCCCTGTTGAATGTCGGGGGAAGCGGAGTGACGCGCACGGTTCTCAGTCAGATGAAAATGATGACCAATGCGGGCAAGAAGAAAGTTCTCGATGCCTTCCGTCCGCGTCATTTGAGAAAGGCTTCTCTCAAGCCGATCGAAGCGGCCGCTCGCAGCAGTGCCATCGGAGTTTC
>JAPOLY010000008.1 GCA_029976805.1 bacterium | reverse complement strand
AGACGGAACTCTGACCTCTGTCAGCGTGGGATACACACTGGACCAGTTCAACCTGAGCTTCAGCAACAGCGTGACCGATGCCGACTGGGCCGGAATCAACAACGATCCCCACGGTACCCACGGTATCGCCGACCTCTTCAACGGTGCAGACCTCGACAACACCACCATCGGTGTTTCGACCGAAAACATCATGGACGGTGTGGACGTGGAACTGAACTTCATCACGATTGCTCGTGATTCCGACGGTGCCGATCTGGGTTCCGAGATCGATCTGATTCTGACCTTCGGCTGCGGTACTCTGGGCTACGCCAGCTTCTCCGCAGACGATGCCGGACTCACCGACACCGATTACCTCTACTGGCAGAGTTCTTACGACTTCTAAGAAATCCGCGTTCCGGGAAACTTCCCGGGGCCCGAATTTCGATTTGACTCGGAGCGGGGACGTGCGCCTTCGGCGCGCGTCCTCGTTCTTTTTTTTATTCAGGTGATTTACGATCTTCGCCGATCAACTTGCCGGTTCCCCTTTACAGATTGAGGATTCCGGGCAGGATGTGGGTATTGGCCCTTCCTGGGGAAGCCCGGGTCGGCAAGAAGTTTCCGGGATTGGGATACGCGCCAACTCCGGTAAACGTCAGAAAGGGAGCAGTCATGCCCAAGGGGATTATCCTTATCGTCTTTGCGGTCTCTGTTTTTGCAGGGAATGTGGTTCAGGCACAAATGCCCTTTGATCTGGATGCAGAGTTGCGTCTGCGCTGGGAGCGCAGAACTCCTGCTGCTGCCGAGGGAGATCAGACTCGGGGATTTTCTCGCTTGATGCTCGGATATGAGACTGAGCTGAGTGATCTGATCGACATGCGTCTCAAGGTGAGAGATTCGCGCTTCTTCAGTGAGGGAACAGATACCTCCGAAGTTCACGATGATCCCCGGGTTCACACTCTCGATTTCAGAATCGAGAATGTGGGTCAGATTCATCCCTACCTCAGTTTTATGGATGGCTGGGATATGGAGTTCGGAAAGTCCGAGCTGCCGACCTACAACAAGGGTCGCATCATTCATTCCGACGACTGGAGCAATCTGGGGCCGGCAACCAGTGGTGGCTACCACTTCCACCGTGGACTGCTCAATGACGCCATCGATTTCAACTTTCACCACCTGACAATCGACCGCGACACCTTTGATGCCAACAACGAGGGTGAGCATGCCTACGGATTGCATGTGGACTTCAATGAGCTGCCACTGATCGAGGCGAGCCTGTTCCTCTGGCAGTTCCGTGCTGACCAGTCCAATGCCGCTTTGGCTGCGGAAAATGGCAATGCCGATCCCGGGGCCTCCCACGAGGATACCTACGGTTTTGCCTTCACCCTCAGGGATGGGCTGATTCCTGACGCCACTCTCTCTGTGGAATACGCATTGCAGGAGGGAAGACGCTATAACGGTGATCTGGACGCAATTCAGAGACTCGACTCCCTCTACTACGCCATCGAAGGTACCTACGACCTGGAGCCAATGGAGCGCTTGTGGGACATGGTCCTGGTTGGCGGCCATATCTTCGCGACCGGTACTTCTGCAGGGGCCTCGCGCATCGAGGAGTTCCGTTCACCCTTCGGAACCCCCCATGGAACTCATGGAATCTCCGACATCATCGGCACCAGCAACCTCAAGGACACCTACTTCGGTATCCGTACCGTTCTCGGTGAGACCGGTGTGGAGTTCACCTACCATGAGCTGAGGGCGGATCAGGGAGAGGACTGGGGTGAAGAGATCAATCTGATCCTCGATCACCGTATTGGTGACCTCGATGTCGAGTTTGGTGCTGCCAAGTTCAACTCCCTGACCAGTACTTACGAGTCGACGAACTTTTTCTACGCCCAGACTTTCTGGAACTTCTAGGGCCGAACAGGGTTCATCAAAAAAAGGGTCTGTGCTCCATGAGCACAGACCCTTTTTTTGTTTGGAAGACCGAGAGCCTAGAAGAACTTCAATGCATCCAGTGGCCACAGACGCAAAAGCACCCTGCCCTTGACCTGGTCGAGGGTTACCGTTCCGAAGTCGCGACTGTCACGGCTCTGGGGCCTGTTGTCACCGAGGACGTACATCGATCCCTCTTCGACGATCGTCGATTCCCCCGGTTTCTGGGGGAAGATGGTGCGTCGTGTGTAGCCTTCTCGCAGGGGTTGATCGTTGAGGTAGACCATTTCACCGATCAGTTCAATCTTGTCGCCGGCCAGGCCGATGACGCGCTTGATCAGGTTTTTGGAGGTGTCTTCAGGAGAGGCAAAGATCACCAGATCTCCCCTTGAGATTTCAGCGATGGCGGGGCTGACCTTGTCGACCATGACCCGCTCGCCGTCAAAGAGGGTCGGTTCCATCGAATGCCCACTGATGGCATAGACCTGGGTGACGAAGGTGTGCAGGACCAGTGCCAACGGGAAGGCGATCCCGACCACCAGCAGCACCTCCAGAGTGATTCTCCTGAAGGGGCTGAGACGGGGAGTCGGAGTCGTTTCGACTTCCGGAGTATCAACGCCCGCCTCTTCCGGGTTTGAGGCCTCTTCGGGGTTCAAGGGGTCGGGGGGGGACTCAAATCCACTCATGCCTGCTTGCCCACCCTGTCCGACTTTTCGCTCTTGTCTGTGAACTCTTTGGCGAGCAGGGGAGAGCCCTGGACCTTTTGCTCCTCCTGGCGCAACCATTGGCGCCAGCGGTGAGCTTCGAGTCCAAAATCCTGACCGGTCAGCCTGACCAGTTCTCCGTGGACCGTTTTTGCAGTTTCCGCTTCAGCGTTTTCAAGGGCGTCGATGAGGATACTGACCGCTCCATCATGTTTCAGGCCTGGCTGCAGTTGAATCAGCGAACGGGCCAGCAGGCTTTGCCGCTTGCGGGTGAGAACTCCCAGATAGTGCTCCATCAGCAATCCCCCGAGGAAAAGGGAGCCGACGACGCGCCAGAATCCGTCTGGGCTGATCAGGTTCGTGGTCACCCAGTCGTAGAAGCCGATCAGCACGATCAGTGAGACCCAGTAAAGGGCGATCCACAGGAATCGAACCGCTTTCAGAAAGGCGATGAAGGATTTCATTCGACTCCTAGTGACGGAAGTGTCTCTCTCCGGTGAAGACCATGGCGATGCCGGCCTTGTTGGCGGCTTCGATCACTTCGCCATCCCTGCGGGAACCTCCCGGCTGGATCACGGCACTGACTCCCGCCTCGATAGCGGCTTCGACACCATCTGGGAAAGGGAAGAACGCATCCGAGGCGAGGGATGATCCCTGAGCCTTCTCAGCGGCCTTTCTGCAGGCGATGTGCACGGCATCGACCCTGCTCGGCTGGCCTGCACCGACACCGACGACGGCGTTGGACTGGGCCAGAAGAATCCCGTTTGAACGTACGTGGGGCAACACCCGCCAGCCGAAGAGCAGATCGCGCCACTCTTCATCGGAGGGGGCTCGATCGGTCGCAACTTCGTAATCATCGCGGGTTTTCTGCGGAATGTCACGGGTTTGCAGGAGCATCGCTCCGGGAACCGCTCTGGCCTCGATGGGGACCGCTCCCTCTTCGGCGAAGAATCCCCCTTCGAGGATCCGGCAAGAGGAGCCCCATTTGGCACCGCCCTGAAGCGCCTCGATGGCGCCCTCTTCGTAGGCGGGGGCATGGATCACTTCAAAGAAGTGGTCCGGGGTACTGATACGACGGGCAAGGTCGACCGTCAGTGGTTCGGAGAGGGCCAGAATGCCTCCAAAGGCACTCACCGGATCACCGGCGAGGGCGGCGTCAAAGGCCTGATCAAGGGAGCTGGCCTCCGCCGCTCCACAGGGGAGGCAGTGCTTGACGATGACAGCGGCAGTGCCCTCCAGTCCACGGCAGCAATCGATGGCCGCCGCAGCGTCGAGAATGTTGTTGTAGGAGAGTTCCTTGCCTCCGTGGCACGTCGCCTCGGCGATGGAAAAGCTGTCTCCATCATTCCGCTGATACCACGCGGCTTCCTGATGGGGGTTCTCTCCATAGCGGAGGCCTCCGACCTGATACCACTGCTCAGTGACTGTGGCGGGGAAGGGACCCTCCAGCTGTTGACCAAGCCAGTTGGAAATCGAGGCGTCGTAGGCTGCGGTGCGGCGGAATGCTTCGAGAGCGAGGCGGTTACGGGTATCGCCACAAAGTTGCCCGTTGCTCTCCAGAAGTTCGTGGGTCAGTGCCGGGTAACTGGCAGGATCGACGACCACCGCCACATCTGGGTGATTTTTGGCGGCGGCACGAACCATCGCCGGTCCTCCGATGTCGATTTGTTCAATCGTGTCGGCGAAGGAGGCTCCCGAGGCAGCGGTTCTTTCAAAGGGATACAGATTGACCACGAGCAGATCGATAGGCGGGATTCCGTACTCGTCACACGACTCCAGATCGCCGGGAACAGAGCGACGTGCCAGCAATCCTCCATGAATCCGCGGGTGGAGTGTCTTGATGCGACCGTCCATCATTTCCGGGAAACCGGTCACATCCTCCACGGGACGAACCGTGATTCCCGCATCGCGCAGGGTTTTGGCGGTTCCGCCGGTAGAGAGGATTTCGATCCCCAGAGAAACCAGGTGCTGACAGAAGTCGACGACTCCGGTTTTGTCACTGACGGTGACGAGCGCCCTGCGGATCATCCGCAGGTCCTCATCGCCTTGAATCTCGGGAGTGTTTTCCTGGCTCGACATACTCTGCTGACTCCTTCAAAACGGGTGGTTTTCCGGGTGTTTTGCCCTCGGTCCTTGAGGAAACGACCGGTGGATCGCACACTCGAAGCGGGATGTTAGCCCGGGTGGCGGGTAGGGTCCAGCGAGCGAGGAGAGATCGTCGATGAAGATTCTGGAGTGGTGGGCAGAGAAGGGCCGGATTCGGGTCCGCTTTCCCTATGACGCGGTGCTGGTCGCCGAAGTCAAGGAAGTCACCGGTCGTCGCTGGCACCGCGAGGAAAAGGCTTGGTCGATTCCATTGGAGAGTGCTGGCGAAGCGGGGAGGATTTTGCTTCCCCTGGGTTTCCAGGCCGCCCCGGAGGTGGAGAAACTGCTGACCGGCGAGATCGAGGGGATCGCCGGTTTGACCCAGGCCGCGGAAACGATCCGAGAACACTCCGGAGAGGATCATGCCTCTGGAGAATCCACGGACTGGTCCGTCTCCCGCCTGAATGAAGAGGTCCGTCAGGCCATCCTTCAGGGCATGCCGAAAACCCTGTGGCTTCAGGGCGAAGTCATGGGAGCCGATCGAAGCCTCGGTCGTGGCAGTAATGCTTCCCATCTGTATTTTCGTCTGGTCGAGAAAGAGCAGGGGGCGGATCGCCCCTTGGCTGAAGTCTCTGCGGTGATGTGGAACTTCCGGCGCGATGCTTCCTTCCGCAAGCTGGAGGAAAATGGCACTCCTCTGGAGGACGGTCTGAAAATCCGCGTCAAGGTCCGTCTTGATCTCTACGTGGCCCGTGGCCAGTACCAGGTCACGGTGGAGGAGATCGACCCCGAATTCACCCTCGGAGAATTGGCGCGCCGGCGTGAGGAAATTCTCGCCGAGGTCCGTCGTCTGGGGATCGAGCGCAACAACCTCGATCGGGAGATGCCAACGGTCCCGTTGAGGGTCGGGGTGGTCACCAGTCCCGGGAGTGATGCCTGGAAAGACTTTCACGACGAATTGGTTCGTTCGGGATTCGCTTTTGAGATCAGCCTCTATGGTGCAAGGGTTCAGGGGGAGGGGGCGGAAAGCGATCTCCTGAAAGCGCTGGCATACTTTGCATCCAGAGAAGCGGAGTTTGATGTGGTGGCCGTGATTCGCGGTGGCGGATCGCGCACAGACCTGATGGCGTTTGACACCCTCGATCTCGCCAAATCAGTGGCTCTGCATCCGGTGAAGGTCGTCGTCGGCATCGGTCATCATGCGGATCGATCGGTTCTCGATGAGTTGGCCCACTCGGAAAAGACTCCCACCGCGGTCGGCCAGTATCTGGTTTCCAGAGTTCAGGAATCATGGGACTCGGTGGTGGGGACGGCGGAATCGATCGTCGATCGGGCGAGCGCATTGATCGAGATGGAAACGGAACGCCAAATGCACTCTCGGAAGAGAGTGGCACTTCTGGGCAGACGAGCACTCGCCGTGGCGGTCGACAAAAAGGAAGCCCAGAGGCTTCGCTGTCAGCGTCAACTGGGTAGGGCGATTCAGCAAGAGGGAGAAGCCCTGTTGATGCGTACCCGTCGGATCCACTCTGCCACTTCCGTACAAACCCAATTGGAGAGAGCGCGTCAGGATTCCAGAATCCAACGGTTGATCTCTGCTGCCGGCAACCGGCTCAAGGATGGTCAGCGCGTGAGATCGGAGAGCCGTCGGCGGCTGGTCTCTCTTGCCAGCCGCTCCCTGATGCGGGAGCAGGAGCAACTGGCTCAGAGGATTCGCAGAAATCGATCTGCGGATCCGCAGCAGATCCTTGGTCGCGGGTTTGCATGGATCAAAAATAAACAGGGAGCAACGGTTCGCAACAGTGACGAAGTGGAAAAGGGAGATCGCCTTCACATCCGTCTCAGCGAAGGCTCCGTGGACGCCCGTGTGGAGTAATCGGCAGTAAAAATTGGCCCCGGAAAGTCATGAACTTTGAAGCGGTGCACCTGTTCGGTGGCTCCCTGAGCCGATAGACTGGATTCTTGCTTCAGAAGAGGGCTTTTTGGAATGAGCCCCGGCATAATCTGGGATCTGCGAAATCAGGGATCATAAGGAGTTGCGCCGCGATGGCAGCGAAAAAGAATCAGCCCGGTTACCGGGAAGCGACGGAAGAGATCGATGCCATCCTCGATCGTATTGAGGATTCCCGTGAAGTCGATGTCGATGCACTGGCAGACGATGTGGAACGGGCGGCAGAACTCCTGAAAATCTGTGGAGACCGATTGAAGCGTGCCGAACTGCGGGTCATGGAAGTTTCCGAACGCCTGCAAGAAGAAGCTGAAGAAGAAGCTGAAGAAGAAGCTGAAGAAGAATCCTGATCCGGGATCAGGACCCTAGTCACCTGGAGGCCATCATGTCCCTCGTCGTTGTCGGCAGCGTTGCCTTTGACAGTATCCAAACCCCCGATGGAGCATTGGAAAATGCTCTCGGAGGTTCTGCAGTCCATTTTTCCATGGCCGCTTCCTATTTCGGAGGAGTCCAGTTGGTCGGTGTGGTCGGTGAGGATTTCCCCGACAGTCACCGCCAATTGATGTCTTCCCGCGGAATCTGCCTGGACGGCCTGGAAGTGGTCACAGGGGGCGAAACTTTCCGCTGGTCCGGCAAGTACTTCGATGACATGGACCATCGTGAAACTCTCAGTGTTGATCTCAATGTCTTTGAAAACTTCAAGCCGGATCTTCCGGCTTCCTATCGTGATACCGGGTTCCTGTTTCTTGGAAATGGCGCCCCGCTAACTCAGGCCAGTGTTCTCGATCAGGTTTCATCGGCCCCCTTCACGGTGGTCGATACGATGGATCTCTGGATCGACATCGCCCGCTCTGATCTTGAAGCGTTGCTGACCCGTGTCGACGCACTGGTTCTCAATGATGAAGAATCACAGCAACTTTCCGGGGAGAAAAACGTCATCATCGCCGGGCGCAAGATTCGCGAGATGGGGCCCCGTTGCGTGATTATCAAACGGGGACAGCATGGGGCATTCATCTCTCATGAAGATGGGGAAGTGGCACTGCCTGCTCTGCCTCTTGCCAATGTGGTCGATCCCACCGGTGCTGGTGACTCTTTTGCGGGCGGCCTCATGGGCTGCCTGATGAAAAGTGAGCGGACCGATCTCGCTGCCCTCAAGGTGGCGGTGGCATGGGGGACGGTGACCGCTTCCTTCTGCTGTCAGGGATTCGGTGTTACGGGTTTCGACAATGTTTCAGCAGGGGACCTTCGGGATCGATTTGAGACCTACAGAAACATGCTCGAACTGGATCCGGTGGAGATTCCGCAAATCATCTGAGGGTGACGATCGGGATTGCCTTGAAGAATTCTTCCGCCGGTCGACGATGATGTGAACCGCGAGGGATATCGGCAGGAGTACCGGTTTCCAGGATTCAGGGAAGTGCAGCCAAGATGCGTGTAAAAGAGATCCGTAATCAGTTCCTCGATTACTTCGAGTCCCACGGACACGAAAAGGTGGCCTCGAGTCCCGTCGTGCCCCACGAAGATCCCACATTGCTCTTTACCAACGCCGGGATGAACCAGTTCAAGGGTGTCTTCACCGGCCAGGAAACCCGCGAGATATCGAGAGCGTGTTCTTCCCAGAAGTGCATCCGTGCCGGGGGCAAGCACAACGACCTCGAGAATGTGGGTTACACCGCCCGCCACCTGACCTTCTTTGAAATGCTTGGCAACTTTTCCTTCGGCGATTACTTCAAAAAGGAAGCCTGTGCCTGGGCCTGGGAATTGATCACCGAGCGTTTCGGCATCGATGCCGACCGTATGTGGATTTCCGTCTTCGAAGAAGACGAGGAAGCCCGGGAGATCTGGCGTGATCATGTTGGTGTGTCTGCTGATCGCATCGTAGGTCTCGGGGTCAAGGACAACTTCTGGTCGATGGGTGACACTGGGCCCTGTGGCCCCTGTTCCGAGTTGCATGTCGATCGTGGGGAAGAGCGCTCCTGTGGTTCTGAATGTGCCTTGGGAGTGTGTGATTGCGATCGCTGGATGGAGATCTGGAATCTGGTCTTCATGCAGTTTGAGCAGCGTGGACCGAATGATCGCATCATTTTGCCCAAGCCGAGCATCGATACGGGAATGGGTCTCGAACGAATTACCATGATCCTTCAGGACAAGGATGATGTTTATGAGACTGATCTGTTGGCGACCCTGATCGAGGGCATTGGAGACATCACGGGAGTGGCTCCCCGGAAGGGCCCCGAGGGGATTCCCCATCGGGTCATCTCTGATCACATTCGCAGTCTCTCCTTTGCCATCGCAGACGGGGCATTCCCATCCAATGAAGAGCGTGGATACGTGCTCCGAAGGATTCTGCGCAGGGCGAGTCGCTACGGATACAAGTTGGGAATGGAAAAACCATTCCTTCATGAGCTGGTGCCAATGCTGACCCGCGAAATGGGAGAAGCATTCCCTGAATTGCAAGAGCGCCAGGATCTCATTGCGAAGTTGATTTTCAAGGAGGAAGAGCAATTCCTCCGGACCCTGAAAACTGGTATGACCCGCTTCGATGAAGAAGTGGCTCAAATGGAAAAAACAGGAACGAAAGCGTTTCCTGCCAGTGCCGCTTTCTTTCTCCATGATTCCTGTGGATTCCCCATCGACCTGACAGAGCAGATGGCTCGGGAAGTCGAGGTCGAGGTGGACCGTCCCGGGTTTGAAAACCTCATGGAAGAACAGCGGACCCGGAGCCGAGTGGGGAACAAGGTCGGAGTCGCTGTCGCCGGTGACGATCGCAACGACCTCGCCGGGAACTGGGGGGCCACCGAGTTTGTCGGGTATTGCGACGGCGAAGGAGAGGCCAGCCTGCTCTCATTCAGTGCAGAAGGCGATCACGGACGGGTCATCCTCGATCGTACGCCTTTCTATGCCGAATCGGGTGGACAGGTCGGGGATACCGGAATCCTGCACGTCGGCGGCGTAGATGTTCCGGTGATCGATTGTCAAAAAGACGGTCAGGGGACCTTCTTCCACACCGTCGATCTCTCGGGAATCGAGGCCGCCGGAATCGAGGTGGGGGCTGCAGTTCATGCCCGCGTCGATCTTGATCGTCGTCAGCATATCCAGCGCAACCATACAGCGACCCATCTGCTCCATGCGGCATTGCGTCAGGTGGTGGGAGATCACGTTCAGCAGAAGGGCTCTCTCGTTTCACCGGAACGATTGCGCTTTGACATCAGCCATTACGAAAAGGTGTCGCCGGAGCAATTGAAAGAGGTGGAAGGCCAGGTCCAGGACTGGATCCTTCTCGATCAAGAAATCGCCATTCATGATGATATTCTCATCGACGAAGCGAAGGATCGCGGAGCGATGGCTCTCTTCGGTGAGAAGTATGGTGACCGGGTTCGCATGGTTGAGATCGGTGATTTTTCCATCGAACTTTGTGGCGGCATCCATTGTGCCCATACCGGCGAAATCGGTCCGATGATGATCACCGGTGAGGGCAGTGTTTCCTCCGGTGTTCGTCGGGTTGAAGCGTTGACCGGTGCCGAGGGTGCCCGTCGCATGCGCGAAAATGAAGACCTGATTCAGGATCTTGCATTGCTGATGAAGAGTTCCCGAGAGGAGCTGGGTGATCGCCTCACCACCATCCTCAAGGAGAATCGTCAGCTCCGTGAAGGCAAGGGGGCGGGTCAGTCCAATCGCGACCTGCTCGCGGACCTTGAGGGGGGGCACGGCCAAAGGATCGCCGCTGATCCGGGAGAGGTGGTGGTGGCTCACTGGAGCGATACCCCTCAGGACCAGCTTTTGGTGGCTGCGGATTCCCTCAAGAGACGCAAGGGGCAGCGGGCCTTCGTGCTCGCCTCGACCGGTGAAGACGGCGTTCGCTTTATCTGCGGGACCTCTGAGGAGGTCCCCAAGGGCAGGGTTCATTGCGGGAAAATCGCCAAGATGGGGGCTGGAATCCTCGGTGGCGGTGGGGGTGGACGCCCGGATATGGCCCAGGCGGGCGGAAAAGCCGTGGATCAGCTGGATGAGGCCTTGGGAGCAATGGCTGCGGAATTGGCCCAGGCTCTCTCTGGAAATGGCTCCTGAGTTCTCCGGATCTTCTTGACCATTTTGGGAGGCAATCATAACATCCGGGTTCGTCCGGGTGCGGATACGTCAGGGATGCCCCTGCGAATCCCCCGTAGACCATGACAGGAACAACCAGGGTGTAGCCCAAATTGCATGGGCACCACAGACACAGGAGCGAGATCGATGGCAGTCCCACAGCGTAAAACCAATCAGGCCCGCAAGCGCAAGCGCAGGGCTCATGACGCCGTCAGGCCGATCCTTCACACCAAATGCACCCGTTGCAATTCCCTGACCCTCCCTCACAGTATCTGTGATGTTTGTGGAACCTACCGGGGCAGGGCTCTGTTGGCGGTTGAAGAGTTCTAGAGACCCGGTTCTCTGGCTGTTTCCCGCAAGGAATTTGCTTCAGAGGCTCTGGTTCATGACTCGGTGTTACCAAGACCCGGTGTAATCAAGACCCGGTGTTATCAAGATTCTTGGGCAGGAGTGACGACATGCCTCTGATTGCAATCGACGCCATGGGCGGCGATAACGTTCCCTCCGTACCTGTTCAGGGTGCTTTCCGTGCTCTCGAAAACAACCCTGACCTGAAGATCATTCTCGTTGGCCCAGAAGATCAGGTGATGCCTGCCATCGATTCCTGCGGGGGCCTCAATGACCGGGTCCAGTTTGTTCACGCCCCCGAGTGGGTGACAATGGAAGAGTCGCCTGTAGAGGCGTTGAGAAACAAGCCTGCTTCCTCACTCGCCAGCATCGTCATGATGCAAAAAGAGCGAACGGTGGAAGGCATCTTTTCCGCAGGAAACACTGGTGCCTTTGTTGCCGCCTGTTCGGTTCACCTGCGAATGCATGACGGCGTTCGTCGACCCGCCATCGCATTGCCGATGCCCCGTGGGGAAAAGCCGATCATCCTTTGTGATGGTGGGGCCAATGTGGAAAGCCGACCGCAGCATTTGCTGCACAATGCTGCCATGTCTGCCACCTTCCTGACTTCGGTCTATGGAATCGAGTCCCCCCGAATCGGCCTGCTGAATGTGGGATCGGAAGCGGACAAGGGGCATACCCTGGCGAAGGAGACCTTTGAACTTCTGACCGCCAGTGGGTTGAATTTCTGCGGTAACGTTGAGGGTAATGATCTTTTCAACACGACCGTGGACGTCATCGTTTGCGACGGTTTCACCGGAAACGTAGTCCTCAAGTCATCCGAGGGTCTTTCCGAATTCATCTTCTCGACCATTGCCCGTGAACTTTCCGGTGATTCAGTCGGCGGCTTTGACCTCGGACCGCTCAAGGAAATGATCGGCGCAGGACTGAAAAGCATCGCCAGCCGATTTGACTATGCCGAGTATGGCGGCGCACCACTTCTGGGGCCCAAGGGCATCTGCACCATCGGTCATGGAAAAAGTGATGAGAAAGCGATTTGCAACGCCATCACCTGGACCTGCAAAATGATTGAATCCCGCTTCGAAGAAGAAATGGTGCGTGCGATCGGGACAGTCAATGAAAACGTTGAGTCCACCGATCACAGCTCTGAGAAGCAGGCCTGATCCCTTTTCGTTTCGGGATTTTCAATTCCCCTGAGGAGTGAGGAATAATGTCCAACCTTTCCCATCCGGATTCTACGCGTGCCATTCTCTTCCCGGGACAGGGAAGTCAGTTTGTGGGCATGGCCCGGGATCTGTTTGAAAACGAGACTGTTGCCAAGGACATGTTTGAAGTGGCCAGTGGACGCATGGGCCGTGATCTGATGGCACTTTGTGCGGAGGGGCCGCAGGAAGTTCTCAATGCCACCGATGTTTGTCAGCCGGCGATCTTTGTCGCTTCCCTGGCAGCGGTAAAGGTGATTGAGAATTCTGGTGGTGCTTCGCATCTGGAAGCGCGAGCGACGGCAGGGCTTTCACTCGGGGAATACAGTGCACTGGTTCATAGCGGAGCGATCCGTTTTGAAGATGCCCTCGATGTGGTGATCGCACGGGGCAAGGCGATGCAGGAGGCTTGTGACAAGACCGCCGGAACGATGGCCTCGATTCTGGGCCTCGATCTGGAGACCGTGCGAGAGGCAGTTTCAGAAGCCTCCGATGCAGGGATCGTTGCGGTCGCCAATGTCAATGCAGCGACCCAGATCGTGATCAGTGGTGAAGAGGCTGCGGTCGAACTCGCCAGTGAGAAAGCCCGGGAAAAGGGCGCTCGCAGGGTGATTCCGCTGGAGGTGGCCGGTGCCTACCACTCACCGCTGATGGCCTCTGCGACGGAAACCCTGAAACCGATTCTTGCAGATCTGCAGATCCGTGAGCCGGAGATTCCATTCTATGCCAATGTCAGCGGAGCCCGGGTGAGTGATCCGGAAGAGATCCGCGATGGCCTCATCCGCCAGGTCGAATCTTCGGTACTCTGGGAGCCAACTCTGCGATTGCTGATAGAGGATGGAGTGGCTGAGGTGCTGGAACCGGGACCGGGCAAGGTTGTGGCAGGTCTGGTTCGTCAGGTCGACCGCAATATTCCGACACGTTCGGTACTCGCCAAGGATTCCATTGAAGAACTGTTGGAAGGAACCCCGTCATGAAACTCGACTTCACCGGCAAGTCTGTCATCGTCACTGGAGGAACCCGTGGAATCGGCAGGGCCGTCGCCAGCGCTTTCGCAGGTTCAGGTGCAAAGGTGGTGATCTCTGGAAGAAACGCAGAGACTGCCGCTTCCATCGCCGCAGAGATTGATGGCGATGTCCATGGACTTGCACTCGATATTTCTGACTCCGCAAGTGTCAGTGAGTTTTTTCCCGCTGCGCAGGAGATCCTCGGGGGAGTTGATGTTCTCGTGGCCAATGCCGGAATCACCCGGGACAAACTGGTGATGGCGACCAAAGATGACGATTGGGATGATGTGATTTCGACCAACCTTCGCGGCACCTTTCTCTGTGCACGGGAAGTGATTCGGCCGATGATCAAGAGTCGTTCCGGAAGAATTATTGCGATTACCAGTATCATTGGCCTGACCGGAAATCCGGGGCAGGGCAACTATGCAGCGAGCAAGGCAGGAGTCATCGGCTTCGTCAAGTCTCTCGCCCAGGAGGTGGCGAGCAGAAACATCACGGTCAATGCCGTGGCTCCCGGGATGATCACCACCGATATGTCGGCGGATATCTCCGAGAAGGCCCGAGAGGCCATTGAGGGGCGAATTCCGGCTGGAAGATCCGGAACTCCTGATGAGGTGGCGGCTTCCGTCATGTTCCTGGCCAGTGAGCAGGCCTCCTATATCACGGGAGAGACCCTTCGCGTCGATGGGGGATTGGCCTGTTAGGGCAATTCTGACTGGACGGATTTCCCGGTTTGCCTAGAATCTACGCAGGGCATCCCTCTAGATGAGGGCTGCAGGGTCATCTGTCTGTGAAGTCATACAGGTGGATACCCAACGGAATAACAAACCCACGGATTCTTTTTTGCCATAAGGCGAAAACTGACAAGGAGGATACCCATGAGCGTCGGAGATCAGGTCAAGGACATCATCGCTGAGGAACTGGGACTCGATCGTGAAAAGGTCAAGGACGAAGCAGTTCTTCAAACCGATCTGGGTGCAGACAGCCTCGATATCGTCGAGCTCGTGATGAAGCTCGAAGACAAATTCGACATGAAGATTCCCGATGAGGATGCTGAAGGGCTGAAGACTGTCGGAGATGCCATCTCCTACATCGAGTCCAACTCCAACAAAGTTTGATCTGCGCCATCGGAGGTAAGTCCAGATGAGCAGGAGAAGAGTTGTCATTACTGGAATTGGCGTGGTCGCTCCAATCGGGAACGACCTCGCCACATTCTGGAACGGAATTCTGGAGGGGCGTAACGGAGTCGGGCCGATTACCCACTTCGATGCCACAGATTTCCGCACGCGCTTCGCGATGGAGGTCAAGGATTTTGACCCGTCCTCTCGAATCGACAGAAAAACCGCTCGTCTTCTCGATCGGTTTGCCCAGTTTGCTCTCTATTCCTCGGGTGAGGCTCTGGAAGACAGCGGGCTCGATCCCACTTCCCAACCGGACCGCTACGGTGTCATCACCGGGTCGGGAATCGGTGGAATTCAGGAGATGGAAGATCAGCACACGCTGCTCAAGGACCGGGGACCCGATCGCGTCTCCCCCTTCTTCATCCCGAAAATGATCACCAATGCGGCGGCGGGCCAGATCGCGATTGCCCATGGTTTCAAGGGAGTGAACTACTCCACCGTGTCCGCTTGTGCTTCCAGTCAGCATTCTCTCGGAGTGGCCCTCGATACGATTCGGGCGGGCCGCTGTGATGCCATTCTGACGGGTGGAAGTGAAGCGGCGATCACACCGCTGAGTATTGCAGGATTTTGTGCCCTCAAGGCGATGTCGACCCGTAATGACGAGTTTGAAACCGCGATGAGGCCTTTCCAGGCCAGCCGCGATGGTTTTGTCATGGGTGAGGGTGGTGCCATGTTCATGTTCGAGGAACTGGAGCATGCCAAGAAGCGTGGAGCGCGCATCTACTGTGAGGTTCTCGGCTTTGGTGCGACCGATGATGCCTATCACATCACCGCTCCAGATCCAGAAGCCAAAATGGCACGCGAGGCGATGCGTTTGGCTCTCGTGGATGCCGAGCGTGACACCTCTGAGGTGAATTACATCAATGCCCATGGAACCTCGACTCCCCTCAACGATGTGATGGAACAGTCTGCTGTCAGGCAACTTTTGGGAGCCACTTCTGACTCGGTGATGATGAGTTCGACCAAATCCCAGGTCGGTCACCTGTTGGGAGCTTCTGGAGCTGTTGAGCTGGCTGCGACGGCGATCGGCATTCGTGAAGGGGTTGTTCCGGCAACGATCAATCAGGTCGACCCAGATCCGGAGTGCTCGCTTGATTCAGTTGCCAACGAGCCACGTGAAGCACAGATCGAAGTGGCACTCTCCAACTCCTTTGGATTTGGAGGCCATGATGCCTGTCTCTGTGTGGGCCGTTTCAGGGATTGAGTCCTGTATCTCAAAGAACTTTTGAAAAACTTGCGTTAAAGGAAACACTGATGTCTGCAGCCAATGGTCCCATTCTGATTTCTGATCCACTTCCACCGGCAACTGAGGAGATTCTTCGTAATGCAGGTCTGGAAGTAATTGTCGGTGCAGACAAGGTTGAAGAGAGTTTGCCAAGCATCAGTGGTTGGATTCTTCGATCGGGTACGCAAATTACCTCTGAACTGCTTGATCAGGCTCCAAACCTGAAATGCATCTGTCGGGCGGGGGCAGGGGTCGACAACATTGATTGTGACGCCGCTGCTGAAAAAGGAGTCCTCGTCATGAATACGCCTGCGGCCAATTCCAATGCTGCCGCAGAGCATGCTCTCGCCCTAATGTTTGCTGTGGCCCGCAATGTCGGGCAAGGGCATCTGGGTATGAGTCAGGGGGGCTGGGATCGGAAAAAACTGGTAGGTGTCGAACTGGAAGGTAAAACCCTTGCCGTCATTGGTATGGGAAAGATCGGTCAGAGAGTGTGCCGTAAAGCCAGCGGCCTCGGCATGAAGGTGGTCGGCTGCGATCCCTTCGTCGACGCTTCCGTCTGCGAGGAGAATGGAGCCACTCTTTCCACCCTGGAGGATGCTCTTCCCAATGCGGACTTTATCTCTCTTCATCCTCCTCTCAACGATCACACTCGCGGGATGGTCAATGACGACTTCCTCGGTCAGTGCAAGGCGGGGGTTCGTCTCGTCAATGTCAGTCGGGGTCCGGTGATCGACTCAGAGGCATTGTTGCGCGCAGTCGATTCGGGGCAGGTGGCCGCAGCAGGTCTTGACGTCTTTGTCGAGGAGCCCCCTGCTGAGAATGATCCCCTCAGGAATCATGCCTCCATCATTTGTACACCGCATTTGGGAGCTTCCACCGTCGAGGCCCAGGACAATGTCGGGTTGCAATCTGCCCAGCAGGTGGCCGCGTTTCTTCTCGAAGGTCAGGTTCAACACCCTGTCAATCAACCGGTCAGCTGAGCCGACTCGTTGATGGATTCCTGATCAGGAAAGGGGGCTTCCGTCCCCTTCTCCCGACGATGCCGAGGACTCTTCCTTCTGTGGTGGAATGTCGTGGGGCATCTTCACCGGATACAACTTTTCCAGCCTTTGCAGAACGTTTTCCGCATCTTCATGGCGGCGTTGTCGGTGACTGAGCAGGTAGATCTGGCAGCGTAGAACGTGCTCGTGGGCAGTCCCCGGTGAAAGTACTTCATCGAGCACATGACAGTGGTAAAGAGCCCTGTTGTTCTCATTACATCTCACGGCCAGTTCCATTGCCTTGAGGTGGAGGATGGGATCCAGCGAATTCCGTTCCAGCGATTGGTGTGTGCGCTCGAGCATTTTGAGATAGGCCCCGGGACTTCGCTGGGGAACATGGCTTCGCCAGCGCCAAAGCCAGGGGCTGCGATCATCTTTGCGGTACCGATCGGGATGACGCAGACGCAGAAATGCAGGGATCTGAAAGAGCAGAGCCGAAAATGCCAGGGTCAAAAGGATGGGCAGTGCCGGTTTCAAACGCAGTAATAACAGGCACAGCAGGGAAAAACTGGCTCCCAGAACACAGAGTAGAATGGTCCGGGTTCTTTTGTTTCTGGCGAGATCCGGGTTCTGATCCAGAGCGGTCAGGACCAGCATGCCGACCATTGCACAGAAGAAGGTGGGGGTCATGGCGAGCCCCGTCGAAGTCAGCATTCTGCCTCCTGTGATTCAGAGTCGGTTCAGATCAATAACAAGTTGCCGGGCAACAACCGATCGAATAAATCCCGCCCTCACCAAATGGCACACTTCGATTCAGAGGTTCACCCATTTCGTTCAAGCATGAATCATACCCACCGATGGATTGAATTTCATCAGACAGATTCAATGTCTTGAAAAGTCGATTAGCCCGTGGTTTCAGCAGTATGGGACTCGGATATCTTTTGTTGCTCGTCCAGTCTGCAGGTTTCAATCGCTTCAAGAGTTTCACTGGTTACGTCAGGTGTCGGGTACTTGCCATCGAAGCACGCCGCACAATAGTTCAGATTTGATCCGGAGGTTTGCAGGGCTTCCCGCAGGCCATCGACCGTCTGATAGACCATTGCATCGGATCCGATCGCTTCAGCGATCTGTTGTTCAGACTTGTCTCGTGCGATCAATTCGGAGCGGGTAGACATATCGACCCCATAGACACAGGGGAACTGCACTGGTGGGGAACAGGAAGCGAAGTAGACTTTTCGGGCCCCGGCTGACCGGGCGAGCTCAACGATCTGTTTTGAGGTCGTTCCACGGACCACGCTGTCATCGACGAGCAAAACATCCTTGCCCTCAAATTCGCTGCGAATGGCATTCAGTTTCCTGCGCACACCCGATGTTCTGGCACCCTGTCCGGGCATGATGAAAGTTCTGCCGATATAGCGATTCTTGACCAGGCCTTCCCGGTATTCGACTCCGATGGTCGATGCCATGGTGCTGGCCGCTGTGCAGGCACTGTCGGGGACAGGAATCACCACATCCACGTGGTGGCCGAGCTTTTTCCAGCGCTCTCCCAAATTGCGCCCCAACTGCCGCCGGGACTCATACACGCTGACATCGTCGAGAACGCTGTCAGGGCGAGCAAAATAGACGTGCTCAAAGATGCAGGGGGTGTGGGGTCTTTCGACCAACTGCTTTCGGACCGGTTCTTCACCGGGAACGAAGATGACCGCTTCTCCCGCATTCACATTTTCGATGCCCTTGTAACCCTGGATCTCCAGCGGAATATTTTCGGAGGCACAGGCCCATGAACGACTGCCGTCTTCATTGTCCCGATATCCCATGACCATCGGCCGAATCCCATTTGGATCGCGGAATGCAACCATGCCAAAACGGGAGATCAGGGCTGACACGGAGTAGGCGCCCTTGACCCGTTCAAAGACATTCGCAATCGCCTTGAAGACAGAGTCGTGATCCGGTTCAAGTCCGCCGATTTCGGAAAGTTCCACTGCAAGGGTGAAGAGGATCAATTCCACATCACAACTGGAGTGAAGAATCGTTCTCTTTTGCTTGGAGAGCCAATCCTGAACTTCTTCCCCATTGGTCACATTGCCGTTGTGAGCCATGGCGATGCCGTAGGGGTAATTTACGACGAAGGGCTGGGCATCCTCATTGGTGGATCCGCCAAAGGTCGGATAACGAACCTGACCGATCCCGGCGTTGCCGGTGAGTCGCTCCATGTTTTTCATGCGGAAGACATCGCGTACGAGGCCATTCCCCTTTTTCAGGTGAAATCGTTCGTCATGGGTGACGATCCCGGCTGCATCCTGTCCCCGGTGTTGAAGACAGACCAATGCCTCATAGATTTCGTGACAGGCTGGCTGATCGCTGCCTATCACCCCGAAAAAACCACACATAAGGAACCCCCGTGTTGATTCTGGAAGGGGCCTTGAAAGGCCCCATGGGCAAGCCAGAAGCATATCTCCCTCCGGGGAGGCTGACGAGGGCCTGATCCCGGTTGGCGCAATTTTGTCGGAGATGTCACTCTTCTGTGAGCCCTCTTCTGTGGGGCTCCCGGGGATCCGTCCCCAGGACGTGGAAATTTGAGTTCAGGCAGCCGGGTTTACGTTGTTTTGGTGTGCTGGAAGAGGAATAACGCCGGCTGTCTGATTTTTCCGCCTCCCGAAGTGTCTTCCACTTCAAATCCTTCACCATCCCTGGCGGGGTGCCGGAAAACCGTGGTGTGGTCGATCCGGCACCCCGCCTCCCTTTTTCTCCCCTTAATTCAGCGATTTTGGCCCCTGATGGGAATTTTCAGGTCCCGGGGAACCCTGTTCTGGACTGCGGCGTTTTGTAGCAGTCTACTGGGGAAACTGGGATAAATTGCCGCTTAAAGAGCGATTTTGAAGTGTTTCACCCAGATTGGACCGCTGAAAACAAGTTGGGTCGCTGAAAAGAAGACAGGGAGTCCTCCAGTGCAGCATTCCACATCCAACGATGGGCAAACCGAAAATGGGGTAGGCGCCGGTTATCCGGAATCGGCCCTCAGGAGTTGGCTCCTCTTTCAGGTGGCCGCGAAGCTCAATCATCAAATGCGCAATCACCTGACGGTGGCCCAAAACGCCCGTTTCACCCTGGACAGGGCGAAGGAAAAGCAGGACCAGGAGAAGATCGACAAGTCTCTGGAAATGGCCACTCTGGGCTTCCAGAGATTGGAGGGCGTTCTCAAAACCTGGATGTTGTTCAACTCGGAGCAACCTCATGCGGTCCGGATTCTCGAGCATTACCGCAAGCGCTTTTCAAACTCTGGAGTTGAACTGTTGTTTCCCCTCAATGACGCACTCGTGGAGGACTTGCTGCCGGCGATCGTCTATTCGCTGGAGCATCTGCGTACCCACATGATTCGTGGCGCAGTACTGGAAATTCGAGTCGAGGAAAACAGGGTTCATATCGAGCAGTCAAAAAATGAGGAGATCGCACCCCCGCCAGAAATGGGCGATGTCCTGAATCATTACTTCCATCTCAAGCCTCATGAAAAAGGCTGGGAGATCACGAAGAAGGGGGAGGCCAAATCATGACTTTGACCAAATCAACTCCGGACCATGTCCTGATCGTAGATGACCAGGAATACACTCTGGAATCGGCACGGGCAGTGATGGAGTCCGTGGGATATGAGGTCGCCACACTCTCTGATCCGACAAAAGCGTTACAGCTTTTGCATGATTTCAGGGAAGGGCAGAATCCCATCGACCTGGTGATTACCGATCTCGACATGCCTCGACTCAATGGTGAAGAACTGACCGCACAGATCTCTTCAACCTTCAAGGAGTTGCCGATCATCGTTTACACAGGCGACGACGAACGGGAATCAAAGAGGCGACTCCTCGAGGCCGGTGCATGGGATTATCTGGAGAAGCAGGGGTCTGTGGAAGATCTCCTGTGCACGATCGACAAGGTCTGGGCACAGGTTCTGCGTCGAAAGACGGAGGGTGAAAAAGCCACTCCCAAACTGATCTTCCGTGATGAAGTCATGAAGGAGGTCATCGGCACCATTCGCAAGTTGGCCCCGATCCCCTCACCGGTGTTGATTCAGGGAGAGCCGGGAACAGGCAAGGAACTGGTGGCCCATGAGATTCACCTTCAGCGGATGATCCATCTCAACGATCAAGAGAATGAACGGGTCAACCAAAAAGAATATCCCTACCTTGCGGTCAACTGCGGTGCACTGAGTCGCACTCTTCTTGAAAGCCAGCTCTTTGGTCACAAGAAGGGGGCTTTCACTGGCTCTGTTGCTGATCAGGACGGCCTTTTTGTTGCTGCGGGCAAGGGGACACTTTTCCTGGATGAGATTACTGAGCTGGATATGGACCTTCAGGTCAAACTGCTGAGGGCGCTTCAGGAGAAAGAAGTCACTCCGGTAGGTTCCAATCGCCCTGTTCCATTCCATGCACGAGTGATCACTGCGACCAACCGCCCCATCCAGGAGTTGGTACAACAAGGAAAGTTCCGGGAGGATCTTTTCTATCGTATCAATGTCATCAATCTGGATATTCCACCCCTGAGGGATCGCCGGGATGACATCGTTCCCATCGCCAAGCATTTCATCGACAAGCTTCATCAGGAATATCAACTGCCCGGAGAAAGAATCCTGACCCCTGAAGCTGAGAAAGTACTTCACCAGTATCACTGGCCCGGCAATGTTCGTGAGCTGAACAATTGCATTGAACGATCATTTGCCCTGGCTGGACATCCTGAACTGATCCGGGTCGACGATCTTCCACCGGAAGTGGTTGGCCTTCAGGGTTTTGCCGAGTCTTGTGAAACCGCTGGGCGTGCCGTGGTAGAGCGGGCTGTTGCCGCCGCCACTTCCGATCATTTTCAGACCTATGATGAAGTCGTGGCGGATCATATTCGTAAGGCGCTGAGTCGATCCAAGGGGGTCAAAAGCCGGGCTGCCAGCCTGCTGTCCATCGATCGCAATCGGCTTTACCGGTTGATGGAGAAATACGAAATTTAATGGATCTGCGTGTTGCTCCATTTTGATGCTGTTGCATGAAAATGGAGCAACGCTTTTGCTGTAGATTGAATCATCCCTTCCCGTGTAGCCTCCTCTACCTCGTCCGTAAATGGCCACAGAAGTGCGCTTCCCACTTTTTTTAGATTGGCACAGACCTTGCCATGTCATCGAAGGATCTCCAATGGGAGTAGCGGCACTGGCTGCCGCCTTCGAGACATGCGGAGTGTCGATCGAGGGGAGAGTCACCGGTCATCCGGCCATTCTAGGCGGGCTGAGCTCGGAACCGGCGGCCTCCCACCCTTTTGAATGAACCTGTTCACCGGGGCACTGATCCTGGAATCCGGGTTGTTGTTGGGTTTTTTGGGTGGCTGTTGCGAGACACCGGGCGGGCTCGTCTGCGACAGATTTTTTCGCCTTTACCCCTTCCCGGCTTCCTTTCGGAGCTCCGGATGAACAGTACTCAGGGAGGGTTCTGGCATCTGCAATCCCGGACATGGTTCTGTGGAGAGTAGACAGCCAGACCCTCCCTTTTCTTTTCTTTCTGATCTCCGCTGCTGCCACTCTCACGGGTGACATCTCCCCGTACTTCTCTGTCGGCCCGAAGGTGAGTCTCTGAAGACTTCTCCCCGGTATCTTTCTTCCATCAGGATTTGTCTTTCCCCAACTTGATACGTTTCGAACCGGGAAAGATTGCCGATGTTCAGAGTCTCGGGAGCCTCGGCAATATTTCAGGTGTGAGGCGATAACAGGCCAGACACCGCTTCAGGACTGGCAGGAAGGCTTTTTTGAAAAAGGCAACTGTTATGCCCGTTAATGCTAACAAAAAAACTTTGTAAGTCAGGTTCGTCACTATAATCGGAGTAGTTTTCAGATTGGGAAAACCGCTTTCGGTGATCCCATTCCCCAGGAAGAGGAACCTGCCCATGCTCAACAGAATATGGAACTGGGTGAAATTCACACTGCCGTTGTGGATGGTGATTCAGGGTGCTTCAACCCTCGAAGCCCAGAGCGCAGCCTTGCGCATACAGGACGTCACGGTCTATCCCGGACAAGGGGATGTTTCGGCCGCCGTTCTGGGTCTCTCCTCTGAGCCCATCAGCGGATTTCAGATTGCGTTGCAGGTGGATCCGGATCGCATTCAGTTGCAGGGTTTCGATGAAAACAGTGGCATTCTGGATGCGGTCAGCGTCGAGTTTCTGGATTCGTTTGTGGATGAGACTGAAGGAGAAGCGGGTCTGATCGTCATTCTGGATGGATCTGCACCCTTTGACGGATCACTTCCTGCGACTCAGGAAACCCACCTCGTCTCAGTTCTCTTCGATGCCGATCAGTGGCTGATTCCCTCCAATCAGGAGTTGTTGAGTCTCGCCGGAGAAGTGGGGACTGCCAATCTTCAGAGCACCATTCTGGTGGAGGGGACTCCGGTCACGACAGATCTCCAGAACGGATTCCTCAGTGTGATCGAGCAGAATGTCTTGATCGCCGAGTCCACCACAGGGCAGGCCGCTCTGGGAGAGGTCGATCACGAGATCAAGATTCACGCCTTCAATTCGGAAGATCTGCAGGGTTTCTCGATTTCTCTGGTCTACGATCCCCTCATCTGGGAGTTTTCCCACGTCGAAATCAGCGGAACCATCACTGAGACTGCAGGTGCAGAGTTTGTCGAAGATTTTTCTGACGACGATCAGGGCAATGCCGTACTCGGGGTTCTTCTCGATATTCTTCCGCCCTACTCAGGGCAGGTAATTCCGGCGACAGGAATCGAGCTGGAAGTGGCACGGTTCTATTTTGATGTTCAGCCCGATGTCTTCGAATCAGTGGAGACCACGATCGGCTTTGCTCCTTCACCAGGGACCCCTGTGGTCGACAACGTGTTCGTGATTGGCAATCAATCTGTGCAGCCTCTGACCATCGATGCGGTGATTGAGGTGGCAGTTCAGAACATCTTCCTCAGGGGAGATGCAGATGGAGATCTCTATCTCGATCTGTCCGACGTGATCAATAATCTGGTTTTCATGACCGGAGCTTGCCCGGAGTGTCCTGATCCGACTTGTTACAAGGCCCTCGACGTCAATGACAATGGCATCATCGATCTCGCCGACGGTGTTCAGCTGGTGAATTATCTCTACACCTTCGGACCACCTCCCGCGGCTCCCTTCCCTGAACCGGGCCCGGATCCGACCCCCGATGATCTGACCTGCGATCGCTGAGCTCAGGATCGGCCAGATATCCCGATTCATCGTATTCTTATTCAGCGAATGAGAATCGGGAGGTCCCCTTGAGTGATGGCAATGCCGCTTCTGGCAACGAAACTTCCATTCCCCAACAAGCACAACTTACGGCGATTCAGGGCCCTCTGGTCGGAACCTGTTTTCCCATCCCATCCGCGGTCGCCGTAATCGGGTCAGCGCAGGAAGTCCAAATTCCCTTGTCGGGGAGCGGAGTGAAGCCACGTCATGCAGGACTCAAGTGGACGGGTGAAACCTGGGAGATTTATGACCTCACCGGGGATCAGGTCCATGTGAACGACATCCCGACGACTCACAGGATTCTGGGCGGCGGTGAAATCTTTCGTATCGGCGACCATGAGTTGCATTTCACGATCGAAACCAGGCAAAAGGGCGATACTCCCACTCATGTCGGCAGTGCTCGTGTCTCCGAGGCGGTTCTCAGTATTGAATTGGAGTGTGGCAAGGTTTTGGGTGGAAACGAGAAGATCGAAATCGAAGTGGGGCCCGGCTACACCATCGGCAGAACCCCTGACAATGATCTCGCCATCCGGGATCCACTCGCCAGTCGTCGACATTGTCGTATTGAGGTGATCGAGGATGAAGCCGTCTTGACGGATCTGGGATCTCTCAATGGAACCCATCTGGAGGGGCGTGCGGTTCACCAGGCAACCTTGAGAGCAGGCGATCTGATCGTCGTCGGCAAGACCGCCCTGCGCTGCCTGCGTGCAACCCGAAGCTGACATCCTGACAGAGCACCCTCTCAGGGGCGTGGATGGAATCTTCCGTGGGTGTCGAGCAGTTTCTTGCGTTCGACGTGAGTATAGATCTCCGTCGAACTGACACTGGAGTGTCCGAGTAATTCCTGAATCGCAAACAGTTCTGCATCGTTGGCCAAGAGATGTGTGGCATAAGAGTGACGCAGCATGTGTGGATGGACCCGGTGACCAATCCCTGCGTGCAGGGCACTTCTTCGAAGAATCTCATATACGGATCTCCGGTTCAGGGGCAATCCCCGGATAGACAGGAAGACCCTGTCATCCCCGGCCGGGACCATGGGGCGTTCCTTGTCCTGATACTTCTGCAAGGCCAACGTGGCTCGGTCGCCCACGGGAACGATACGTTCTTTGGAGCCCTTGCCGAGGCAGCGCAGGAATCCTTCGCCCAGGAACAGGTCTCTTGGACGCAGACCACACAACTCTGAGACACGCATGCCGGTACTGTAGAGGAGCTCTACCACGGCCCGATCCCGGAGCGGGGTTTTCCCACTTCTTTCAGGATCTCCTGCCGCTTCGATGACGGCTTCCACCTGTTCGAGGCTGAGTGTGTGGGGGAGTCTGCGATCCTTACGGGGCAGCAGGATGAGATCCGTGGGGTTTTCCCCGATTCGGTTCTCTCGCACGAGAAACTTGAAAAACCCCCGCAGGGCGACGAGTTTTCTCTGGCGGCTGTGAGCACTGATTCCCTGTTCCGACAGGGTTTTGAGATAGTCTTGCAGGTCTTTTCGGGTCACCTTTTCCGGGAAAGAGAGATCTCCCGCCTTGCAGTGGCGGGCCAGATCGACCAGATCCCGGCGGTAGGCACTGAGGGTGTTCTCTGCGAGACCCCGTTCGATGCGCAAGTGATCGAGCCAGAAGGTGACGGAGGGGGGGATCTCCCCTATTTCACCATTCTTGATCGGTTGCGGGGTCCGTCGACGCTTCATAGAATCAGGCCGCTTTCAGGCATCCCGTGGGGATGGCGTGATCAGGGGATTGCAGGCTCTCTTCGGGTTTCACCCTGTTCAGAATAGCGGAAACAGGCGATTTTGACCAATTTTGCCGATTCAGACCGCTGTCAGCCAGTTCTCATTACTTTGCAGAATTTCAGAATCCGGGGAAATTTATCGGGAGTGTGATGGAGTCGTCCCATGGTGGAGGGCAAACTCTCCTGATCCTGATTCAAGGTTGAGCCCCTGAATCGGGGAGTTTTCCGAAGGATCCTGACGGAGAAGTGGATCACTTTAATCGATCATTTGCGGAATCAGCGTTTTAAGGAAATGAATCTGGCCTGACGTCAGCGGACCGAAGGCAGTTTTCCAGGAGTAACAGCATGGCCAAGAAAAAATACACCAAGCGCGAACTTGAAGGATTCAAGAAGGTTCTGTTGCAACACCGCAATGTCGTCACCGGAAACATGAGTTCCCTCGAAGGGGAAGGTCGTGGATCCAGTGGAGACGAGGGCGATCTCAGTTCCGAAAACTTTGAGATCGAGTTGACCCTGACTGCCATGCAAAGTGAGACCAACCTGGTCCAGGAAATTGACGAGGCTCTGCAGCGGATCGACGATGGTTCATACGGAGTCTGTGAAGACACCGGAGATCTGATTCCTGAAGCCAGATTGCAGGCGATTCCGTGGACTCGCCTTTGTGTTGAAGCACAGGCCCGCCGGGAAAGATCCTGAACCCTGGAGGGAGTCGGATGAACGAAGCAGTGGATCCTTCTGCCGTTGATCTTTCGGTGAGGATGACCGCTCCTTCAGGACCTCTCACTCTGACTCACCCGGTTCTTCCCGCTTCGGGGACCTTTGGGTATGGCGAGGAGTTCGAACCTTTCCTTCCCCCAGGCACCTTCAGTGCCATCGTTCCCAAATCGATTTCAGTCGAGCAAAGACCGGGTAATCCGCCGCCAAGAGCCATCGAAACTCCGGCAGGTCTTCTCAATTCCATCGGTTTGCAGAATCCTGGTCTCGATCTGTTCGTCAGTGACTATCTGCCCCGGTTACAACGATATGGCGTTCCCATCCTTGTCAATGTGGTGGGCAAATCCATCGAGGATTACTGTCAGGTTGTGGAAACCCTTGAGGGCAGGGATCTCGTCCTGGGTTACGAACTCAATGTGTCCTGTCCCAACGTCAAGGAGGGGTTGCGATTCGGTCTTGACCCCGATGCGACAGGTGCCCTGATCAGTGCGGTCCGTGAAAAGACCGGCGGTGTGATCATGGCAAAACTGACCCCAAATGTGACCGACATCGCGGAGCATGCCGTGGCCGCTCAGCAAGCGGGGGCAGACGCGGTTTCAATGATCAATACGATTCGCGCCATGGCGGTCGACTGGCGCAAGGGCAAGTCCCGAATCGGTACTGAGACTGGGGGCCTCTCCGGCCCCGCCATTCGGCCGGTCGCCCTGAGGATGGTTTGGGAAGCGGCCCAGGCCGTGGATATTCCCGTCTGTGCCATCGGCGGAATTTCCAATGCAGAACACATTCTGGAGTTCGTCAGCGTTGGAGCATCCATGGTTCAGGTGGGGACGCACCTTTATCGGGAGCCCACCTGTCTCATCTCGATTCTGAGCGAGTTACGCGAATTGCTGGCTCAGGAGGGATATTCAAGCCTTGAAAGCCTTCGCGGTTCCTTCGGGAGCGCGCCAGATCGGTTGCCGGAAAGTTCCCGTCCAGTAGGCTAGTAAATCGGGATCAGGTAGCCACTGTCAGGAGGGCTGAAAAATGGGTCTCTTTGACAGCATCAAGGGCATCGTCGGCAAGATCGTGCCCTCTCGCAATGAAAAGATCATCAAGGATCTGCTGCCGTTGGTCGCCAAGATCAACGATCTCGAACCGCAGTTTGAAGCTCTTGGTGATGATCAATTGCACGGACTGACTGCAGACCTTCGCTCTCGTCTTGAAGCGGGCGAAGTCCTCGATGACCTTTTGCCGGAAGCTTATGCCGCTGTCCGTGAATCCTCCCGCCGTAATCTGAAGACCGGCACCGGTGTCGCCATGCGTCACTATGATGTGCAGTTGATCGGTGGAATCGTTCTCAATCACGGTGGAATCGCTGAAATGAGAACCGGAGAGGGCAAGACCCTTGTCGCGACCCTTCCGGCTTACCTGAACGCACTGCCTGGCAAAGGTGTCCACGTCGTCACGGTGAACGACTACCTTGCGAAGCGTGATGCAGATTGGATGCGTCCGGTTTTTGAGGCTCTCGGGATGACTGTTGGAGCGATCCAGTCGAACATGCAGAGTCAAGAGCGGCTTGAGCAATATGGCTGCGACATCACTTACGGCACCAACAATGAGTTCGGCTTTGATTACCTGCGCGACAACATGAAAACCCGCCCTGAGGATCAGTGCCAAAAACACCGCGCCTTTGCCATCATTGACGAGGTAGACTCGATCTTGATTGACGAGGCCCGGACGCCCTTGATCATTTCTGGTCCGGCGGAGAAATCGACAGACATCTACTACAATGCAGATCGTGCCGTGCGGAAGCTGGTGCGGGATCGTCACTTCGAGGTCAAGGAGAAGGAGCAGCAGGTCATCCTGACTGAAGAAGGGATCGAAGCCGCTGAAAAGCTGGTCGGAGTCGATTCCTTTTACTCTTTCGAGAACATGCATTGGCCCCATCACATCGAGCAGTCTCTCAAGGCGCACCACCTTTATCGCAAGGATGTGGATTATGTCGTCAACGAGGGCAGTGTGGTCATCGTGGACGAGTTCACCGGAAGACTGATGGATGGCCGCCGCTGGTCGGATGGACTGCATCAGGCCGTGGAAGCCCGCGAAGGTCTCAAAATCAAGGACGAAAACCAGACGCTGGCAACCATCACTTTCCAGAACTTCTTCCGGCTGTACGACAAGATTTCGGGAATGACGGGAACTGCGATCACCGAGGCGGAAGAGTTCCGTGAGATCTACGGCCTTGAAGTGGTGGAGATTCCGACCAACAAGCCGGTGGCCAGGGACGACCAGGCCGACGTCGTGTATCGGACGACCCGTGAAAAGTGGAATGCAGTGGTCGACCGCATTGCCGATGAAAACCAGAGCGGGCGCCCTCTCCTCGTGGGAACAATTTCCATCGAGGATTCGGAAGCACTTTCTGCGGCTCTGACCCGTCGTGGTATCAAGCACAATGTGCTCAATGCGAAACACCACGAAAGGGAAGCGGAAATCATCTCTGAAGCTGGACAAATGGGCCGGGTGACGATTGCCACGAACATGGCTGGTCGTGGAACGGACATCGTTCTGGGGGATGGTGTCAAGGAGGCGGGCGGCCTGATGGTGATGGGTTCGGAGAGGCACGAGTCGCGCCGAATCGACAACCAGTTGCGAGGGCGTTGTGGTCGTCAGGGTGACCCTGGGGCAACACTCTTCTTCCTTTCTCTGGAAGATGATTTGATGCGCCTCTTTGCCAGTGATCGTGTCTCCGCCATGCTGAAAAGATTTGGCATGGATGAGGGTGTTGATATCTCACACCCGATGGTTTCCCGATCGATCGAGAAAGCCCAGAAAAAAGTCGAGGCGCGAAACTTTGAGATTCGAAAAAACCTTCTCGAATACGATCAGGTTATGGACAGTCAGCGGAAAGCGGTCTACCAGATTCGGGATCGCATCCTCGTTTCCGACCATCTCCAGGAGTTGATCGGAGATCAATTCGAGGACGTTTTGGAGGAGTACCGTGCCGGATTGCTCGATATTGAGGATCCGGACAAGCCGATTGCAGAAATGCTCTCAGAGCATGTCGAGCAGAAGTACGGCGTTCTGATTCCAGCCAGCGACCTCGAATCTGAAGCAAGTGTGGAAGCGGTCTGCGAGCGCTGGAAGCAAGAAGTCGAACAGAAGCGCGAGAGTGCCGGTGGAGATGATTTCGACCGTTTGCTTCATTACATTCTGTTGCGCTCCCTGGATGAAAAGTGGAAAGACCACCTTCATGCCATGGACCAGTTGCGAACGGGAGTGAGCATGCGCAGTTATGCGCAAGTGGACCCCAAGCTTGAGTACAAGCGTGAGGGATTCCGAATGTTCACGGGGATGTTGCACCAGTTCAAAGAGGACACCTCGGCCGTCATCTCCAGAATCCGCATTGAAAAGGTGGATGAGTCCCGTCAGCAGGAGCAACTCGCGAGTACGTGGAGTGGGGGCTCAGAGGGTGTCACCGCCGATGCCGCAAAGCAGCAGTTTGACTCCCATTCGCAGACGATGGATCAGGGCGTTTCGGGGTCGCAAAAAACCGCCACCGTAGAGACGATCCGCAATGATCAGCCCAAAGTGGGTCGCAATGATCCCTGTCCCTGTGGCAGTGGCAAAAAATTCAAGAAGTGTCACGGCAAACAATAGGATTGCCCCAGTGCTTCACGGTGGAATGCCGCCGGTAAGGCCATGATGTACCGATCTGCAACCAGCACACTCTCTCTCCGGTTACTGATCTGTTCCATTCTTCTGGATGTGTTCGTCATGGTGCCTCTGCTCGTCCTGATATCACCCTGGCTTCTTTACAAGATTTTTGCCGAGGGGCGTGGTGTCGGAGATTTCAGGGAGAGAATCGGTCTTTGGCAAATTTCCCTGCCGGTCAGGCCCAGAATCTGGATTCATGCGGCCAGCGTCGGAGAAGTCCACGCCGCGAGACCACTGGTGGCAGAGTTGATGGCCCAGCACCCGGGCAAGGAATTTCTTTTGACGACGATGACCACCGGAGCCCGAGAGATGGCAAAGAAACTTCTGCCTGAGGTGGAAGTGCGATTGCTGCCCATCGATCTGGGCCACTTTATGTTCACCATGATCAGGAAGATGCGTCCATCGATGCTGATTCTTGTCGAGCTGGAGTACTGGCCACAAATGCTTCTTGCGTGCAAGGCCTATTCAATTCCGGTCACTGTGGTCAATGGCAGAATTTCAGATGCCGGATTGAAAAAATGGAAAACCTGGAATTTCGTACTGGGCTGGATGACTCAAATTCCTGAGCGGGTTTTAGCGAGAAGTGAAGAAGATGCCGATCGTTTTATTCAGATCGGTACCCCGGCGGAGAAGGTGCAGGTCACGGGAAATCTGAAGTACGACTTCGGATCCCTTTCCATACCTGGCCGGAGATTCAATCCTGCAGATGGTTTTGTATGGATGGCGAGCTGTACCCATCCCGGTGAAGAGTCGATGGCGCTCGAAGTGCACCGGGAGATTCTTCAGGAGAATCCCCGTGCCCGTCTTGTCCTCGCCCCAAGGCACATAGAGAGAAGTGCTGAGATTCACAAGTCTGTGGAAGAGCGGGGATGGTCTGCTGATGACTTCAGTCCATCCGGTATGGCCGGGAAATCTGAAGTCCTGATCGTGGACCAACTCGGTGTCCTGATGGAAGCTTACACCTATGCGGAGGCAGTGTTCGTTGGCGGTAGCCTGATTGATCGTGGTGGCCATAATTTTCTTGAGCCGGTCTTGTGCGGTTGTTTTACCAGCCATGGGCCTCATATCAGCAATTTCAGGGATATGAAGGCTCTGCTGAATCCTTTCGGGGTGGTGGACGAAGTCGCCGATTCGAAGGATTTGGCTGATTGGGTTCGTGAGAGAGCAAATTCGAGGGAAGCGATTCGTGGGCGTCAAAAGGCCGTCGAAACCGTGAAAAGTGCCCTTGGAGGGATTTCCTCAGCAACCGCAACTGCGTTGAAACCATGGATCGAATAATCCGGAGTCGGTTGGCTCAGGCCCTCTGATTGGCTAAATTGTTCCGATTAAACGAAAAAAATCGCGCCTTCAGCGCAGTTTTGAAAATCAGGCTGGGAGGAATCTGATGCTGATCGAAAATGCTTTTTTCACCTCTGAATCGGTGTCCTGTGGACACCCCGACAAGATGGCTGACCAGATCTCTGACGCCATTCTGGATGCCTATCTTGCTGGAGACCCCGCCAGCCGAGTTGCCTGCGAAACGATGATCACCACCGGATTGGTGGTGGTGGCAGGAGAGGTGACCAGTAACACCGTCGTCGACGTTCAGTCACTGGTGCGGGACAAGATTCGCGAGATCGGATACACCGATTCCGCAATGGGGTTCGACGCAGAAACCTGTTCTGTCATGGTCACTCTGGACAAACAGAGTCCCGATATCGCCATGGGTGTCGACCGCGAAGGCGCGGGTGACCAGGGATTGATGTTTGGTTATGCCTGCGACGAGACTCCAGAGTTGATGCCGATGGCCATCAGTCTTTCACACAAGCTGGTCGAAGAGCACAAGCGTTTGCGCGACGCCGGAGATGCACCTTTCCTGCGCCCGGATGCCAAAAGTCAGGTGACGGTCGAATACGTGGATGGAAAACCGAGCCGCATCGACGCCGTCGTGTTCTCGTCCCAGCACTCCGACGATGTCAGCAATGAAAAATTGCATGAGTACATCAAGGAGCAGATCATCCACAAAATTATCCCAGCCAATCTGCTCGACGAAAATACAAAGTACTGGATCAATCCGACCGGTCGATTTGTGGTCGGAGGTCCGCAGGGTGACTGTGGACTGACCGGACGCAAGATCATCGTCGACACCTACGGTGGTATGGGCCGCCATGGTGGAGGTGCTTTCAGTGGCAAGGACCCCTCAAAAGTGGATCGTTCTGCCTGCTACATGGCCCGTTACGTTGCCAAAAACATTGTTGCTGCCGGCCTTGCAAAGCGGTGCGAGGTTCAGTTGGCATACGCCATTGGTGTTGTCGAGCCGATGTCGGTTCTGGTGGATACCTTTGGTACCGGAACCGTTGCTGATACTGATTTGCAGAAAATGGTCACCGAGGTCTTCGACCTGACTCCTGCCGGGATCATCAACACCCTCGACCTGCGTCGCCCCATTTACGCACCGACAGCCGCTCATGGTCACTTTGGCCGTGAGGACGCGGGTTTCCCGTGGGAACAGTGCACCAAAGTCGAGGAGTTGAAGAATCAGGCTGCGGGAGTGGCAGGCGCCTAGGCGAGACCCAGACGGTCGACGTCTTCCTCGTCGAGACCCAGATGATGTCCAATCTCGTGGAGCAGGGTGATTTTCACCTGCTCCACGAGATTTTTTTTGTTCCGGGACATGCGTTCGAGATTTCTGCGGTAGATGCGGATGACTGCAGCGGTGGGCATTCCCTCCTGTGGAGAAAATCCCCCCTGCGAATCATTGGCCACCGTTGAACCGCTGTAGAGACCCAAAGTATCGGGGCTGATTTGCCCCGCAGATTCCTGGATCATCGCCAGTTCGGGAAGGTCCTCGAGAATGATGGGGACCTCCTCCATCTCTTTGAGGATTTTCTCCGGTAACTCTCCCAGAACTGTTGCGACCAGTTCATGGGCTTCCTCAGACGAAATGGTGGGAATCGCCGGGTTACCATCAGGATCGAGCTCGGTTGCCTTCGCAAAATGTTCGTCCGCGGATTCCGGATCGCCGAGGTGGTCGTGACAAAGGCCGATGAAAAACTCCCGGTCAGCCTCTTCGAGAGGATCTGCGGGATCCAGTGAAAGAGTCAAAGCGAGTGCGCTTTGGGGATCACCGGTGAGGTAGAGCGCCTCGACCTTGCGATGTTTGAGAATCTCTGCGAGTTCCTCGTCATAACCCGGAGCAGATGACCCCAACTCTTCAAGATCCTGAATCCTTTGGAGCGCTTCGCGGGGTTGTCCCACTTCAAGCAGGGCGGTCACGATCAGAATCAATGGATCCATTTCGGTGGCTTTATTCGAGAGCTGGCCAATCAGTGCCACGCTTCGATCGGTATCAAAATCTTCCAGAGCCTGCTTGAGTTCTTCGAGGAGTGAATCCATGTCCTTCATTGGTCAGAGATATCCTTCAGCCATTGGGCCAGTAAATCCACACTCTGAGTTCCGAGTGCATGACCTTCATCATGCCATTGAATTACAGCGTTGACTCCTGCTCTCTGGAGGATTTTTTGCGATTCTTCCACGGGTTCGGCTTTGGTCAGGGGATCTTTTCGATCATGGAGAAATAGCATCTGCAGCTGGGGGGAGGATGCGAGTTCCGATTCAACAAATTCATGTTTCAGTCTTGCAGATGCGATGGTGCAACTGCGAAAGAGATTTGCGTGCCTGAGGGCCATGAAACCTGCGAGATAACCACCCTGACTGAAGCCGAGAAGATCCAGTGGCAAATCTGAAAGAGCATCGTCTTGCCGGATTGCCTGCAGCAGATTCAACAAGTCTTCTTCCGATCTCTGCATCGATTCCATGAAGCCCGGCTGGTCTCCAGTGAAGATGTACCAGGCGTATCCCTGCCGTACACCGTGGCGTCCACGAACTTCCAGAGGGTAGGGACCACTGGGGAGAATCAGCCCAATCCCCTGATCGAGAAGAGGGGCCAGTTTTTCACCGAAGTGTTCGCCCTCTTGAGCCATGCCATGCAACCCCAGCAACAAACCCCGTAGTTCACCTTTTGGCGGGATCCAATACCAGGGCGCATCGATGGTGAAGGAGCGGTAGTTTCGAGAAGAACTCAAAGGCATCGGCCTCTCTTGATATTGACCGTTAAAAGCATGACAGTAGCGTATCCTCAGATGGGTCCCAGATCAGTTTTCTTTGTCCGAGATTGGCATACCCGGGCCCCATCTGTTGAGCCCTTCAAATGGAAATGGAAATCCGATGGCTGATTCTGCAGAGATTCCAATGAGGCCTGGGCTGGGAGATCCGGCTCCGGATTTCGAAGCTCAAACCACCCATGGAATGATTCGTTTTTCTGATTGGCAATCAGGGCGGTGGGTTGTTCTGTTTTCCCATCCCGCAGATTTCACCCCGGTTTGCACGACAGAGTTTGTCGAATTTTGCAAGTTGTCAGATTTCATGGAAGAGAAGAATGTTGCTCTTCTAGGCTGTTCTGTCGACAGCATCTATTCGCATATTGCCTGGGTACGGGATATCGAGAGTCGTTTTGAAGTCAAGGTGGACTTCCCTGTGATCGCTGATCTTGATCAGGCGGTTTCGAGAAAGTTCGGGATGATTTCAGAACCGACTTCGGCAACGGCTCCAGTTCGATCAGTGTTCTTTATTGATGGAGCGGGAATTATTCGGGCAGTGATCAGTTACCCTCCTGAGGTCGGCCGGTCATTTACCGAGATATGCCGAGTGATCGAAGCTCTTCAATTGGTCGATGAAAAAGGAGTGGCCTGTCCTGCAAACTGGAAACAGGGTGATGCCGTGATCGTCCCGGCACCAAAGACCACGAAAGAGGCGGAAGACCGTATGGAAGATTCTTCCCTCGACAAAACAGACTGGTATCTGGCCAGAAAAAAAATCGAGGACTGACCTCAAAGGTCAGCCCTCGATTTGATTTTGAAGTCACTGTCTGGATCAGGGGCAAGCAGAGAAGTTTGCGCAGCCGAGTCCACCACTTCCAAGCGGATCACCACCACAGTTCGGGTAAGGCGAGGCCGGCGCTGAGCCATTCAGGAACTGGTGATTGATCAGGAAGATTGCATCTCCAATATCCACTTTCAGGTCTGAATTGGCATCGGCACTGGAAGTGCAGGCGGGCTGAGTTCCGTCGGTGAAGAAGTAACCGATGAGGAAAATGGCGTCCGCGAGGTTTTCTGAACCATCCGAGTTGGCATCTCCACGGATGAACGGTGCAGAATTGGTGAAGCAGACCTCACCATCCGAGAGATTCGGCAGGTTACTGACACCGTTGATGGTCAGAATGTTGTTGATCGGGGGAGACCCCAGTCCATTGACCATGCTCACGGTACTGCATGATCCGACGAGGCTGTTGTCAGCGACACTCTCCAGTTGGAACTTGACCACAGAGTTGCCGGTTCCCGGAGGCAGAGTATGCCCTGTGAACGGTGGGCTGAAGTCGAAGATGGCTGCACAGGCAGCCCAACCCACTCCAACGCCCATTTCATCTTCGTTGGTGTAAGTGAAGAACTCGATGGAATCAGGGGAAAGGATGGATTCAACATCCGTGCCATTGGTATGAGTGTTCACAAATGTGAACAGGTTCGCATCCCATGTAATGGCACATTGGTATCCCTGAACCTCAGACTGATTGTCGAGTCGGATCACCACGTCGACCATGGAACCGGGAATGGTGGCAGCAGAGTCAACACTGAAAGAGTTTTGACCCTGGGCGATCAGGGGAAAACAGAGAAAAACGGTCAGCAGCAAAACTGTTGAGCGCATGAGACACCTCCTCAAGAGGGATGGGGAATCTCCCGGTCAGGTGCTTCTACCCGGGAAAAATGTCAAAATTTCAGGATCAGCGTTGTTGATTCGGATCAGCAACCGCTGGCAAGGATGCAATCAAGATTGTCGTCAGTCGGATCGGGACCGCAGTTCTGGGGACCAGGTGCGGCGGGGGAGGGACCACTGACAAACAGGTAGTTCAAAAGGTAAACGGTGTCGGAAATGTCGAGTGAACCATCATCATTTATGTCCGCGGAGTCGAGGCAGTTGGGCTGCTCTCCACCTGCAAAGAGATAGTTCACCACAAACAGGGCGTCTGCCAGATCCACTCCGCTGTCACCATTGGTGTTGCCGCGGCGGAATCCGGGAGTGCTGTCGAACTCGATCACACCGTCAATTTTGATCGGTGAAATCGACAGGCCGTCGAAGATGACGTAGTTGACTGCAGGTCCGGGAACGCAGTTGGGGTCTGCGGCGGGACAAGAGGGCAAGTTGTAGGAGTCATCGAGAACAATGGTGGTTGTCGATCCCAACTGGGCACTGGGAGAAACCGCAAATTCCAGTTGTAACAGCGACTGGTTTGTCCCTGCTGGCAGCACCTGACCACTGAAAGGCGGCAGGAAGTCAAAGATGGCTGCAAAGGTCGCGAGCCCGACACCCGGCGCAACATTCGGGTCCATGGCAGGGTAGAAAAGCTCGATACCGTTGAATGCCCCTGGTCCTCCGGGGAAGACTGCGTCAGAGGTCAAACCGGAGAAATAGCCAAAGTCACTGGAGGGCTCGATGTGGGTCAAGAGAGTGTTGTCGTAGGAGATGGCAATCTGATATCCCTGAATGGGGTCGACATGCTCGTACTTGAGAACAGCAGTGACCGTTCCACCGGGTGCTGCAAGCAACGGATCAAAACTCAGAATGTGCTGGTTGTTCACTGTGAAGATACCGTCGTTGAGGGTTGGAACGATGGTGAAGCCTCCAGCGGAAAGGACGTTGTCAATTCCCGGATCTCCAAGCCCATCGACCAACTGCAGCGGCAATGTTCCAGGAAGAGCCTCGTTACTGACTGAGAATGTCAGACGCATCAGTGTTTGGGGAATTGCAGGGGAAGCGTCCAGGGCTGGAGGGGCTTGACCGAGACTGCCATAACCGAAAATCACACCGGCAGTCATCGTACCGTTGTTGGAATCGATCTGGATTCCTGCAAAGTCGGGCTGATTTCCGGAAAGAAGATCGAGTACGGCGGTGTCCGTAAAGTCTGCACCGGTCAGAACAAGATCCGGAATCGGGTATTGAACACCCAGTGCGAATCCTTCGATTGGCTCATCGTTGGTCGCAGAGATGAAGCAGTGGATACCACTTTCACCTGCATTGGCACTTACACTGGAGATGTTCAGGCTGTTCTCTGCCCTCATCTCACCAAACGGGAGAATCAGAAGCGTCAACATGAAGAAGAGCTGCGACTTTTGGAAGTGCATTGGAATCGGACTCCTCCTGAAGAACAGGCCTGGGGATCATTTAGAATCAATGATTCATGGTCCAATGATTCATGGTCGGTAGGGGGGGCTGGAATCCACAAAAGCAGTAGATTCCTTCAAGACCACAATCATTCACCAAGACCCATATTACCACCCCTGTGACACCCATCCACATCCGGAGGGGACACTGGCAGGCCCGATAGTTGCCTTGCCTCAAATCCGGCAAAAATTGGGCCCCGGAGTTTCCCCCGAGGCCCAAAACTCATTACGAGCGATTTGGATACAGTTTCAGATCGACACTTTACTGGTCATCTCCATCGCCATCACAGCCCAGTCCGTCCCCGTTGGTCGGGTCGATTCCCATGTCCGGGAAGGGAGCAGGCGGAGGTGATCCACCCGCGAACTGGTAGGTGAAGACGAAGACTGCGTCTCCAATACCGATTCCAGGACTGGTCGGAGTAGCACTGTCATCGATGTCACAGGCGTCAAGGCAAGGGCCGGAGTTACCGCCCACGGGCTGCCCCTGGAAGAGGTAAGCCAGAATGGCAATGCCGTCTGCGATATCGACGAAACTGTCGCGGTTACAGTCACCACGAACGAAAGGATTGAAGTCGACGAGTTCGATAGAACCGTCAACCAGGTTGGGTGTTTCACTGTAGCTTCCGTCGACAATCCTGTTGGTGATCGGCGGAGATCCGGCGGAAGGAATGAAGCCGACAGGCGAAATCAGGGGAGCCGGCTGGCCACCCAGATCATTGGCAACGTCAAACGCAAGGCTGAGGACTTGTTGATCGTCGCCTACCGGAATTTCCACGGAGAGACTGAAACTCATCACGAGACCGACACCCAGAGTGCCTGGCTCAGCGGTACCGGAAACTTCGACAAAGTCCGCATCAGCAGCAGCACCAGCGGCAGAAGCACCCGCAAAAGAAAGCAGGCTTTGATCATAGCCGACTGCGATGGAAAGCCCATCGATGGGGCGCTCTGTCGTCAGGGAGACGGGCAACTCGGCTGTCTGGCCGATGACGCCCATTCCCGAACCCAGAGTCAGGAAGTTGGGACTGAGAATCTCGATGGTCGAATCCTGCTTGGTAGGAATGACGCTCCCACTGTCGATCACCAGTACAGTGGTCACGAGAGGTGTTCCGTATGAGCAGAACTGCAATTGGGAAGAACTTCCCACTTCTCCGAGGACGCTGTAGTCAATCGTGAGCATCTCGAAGTCAGTGACTTCGGTCAGAGTTGCGCAGCCGGTGAAGCAAATCACCACACCCTGAGTCACCGCTTCGTTGGTGAGATTCATCGTCTCGAAGTCAGGTGCAGCACCATTTTTGATAGTCGCAGCATCCGACCCGAGTGCGGAGCTGACAGGGATCAGGGAACCGGGATCATTACAAACTCCCAGACTCCAGCCCTGAATCGCACCAGTCTGGGAATTATCCAAAAGGATGGATTGGGTCAGAGAACCGCCGCCAAATGCCTGACCGTCAGACATTTTGACCAAGAGGTCAGGGTCTTGCGCATGGGCAAAGCCTGACAGCATTACCGTGGTCAGTAGAAAAGCGATACAGGCTTTTCCAGGTTTCGTGAGATTGAACATCTCGTTGTCCTTCCTCGCCACCGACTTCCGTGTCAGTGAGCTCGTAATAGAGTTTTTCCCCCCCCCAAACGAGGGGAAGTGTTTATTCGTTGACTTTAGGGCTGTCCCGCACAGCCGGTGTCATTGCTGTCACACACTGGTAATTCGTCTTCGGTGGGATCGGGTCCATTGTCGAACGGTCCCGGATCCGGTGGAGTCGGGCCAAACTTAAAGAGCCAGTTCATCACGTAGACAGAATCTGCAAGGTTGACCAATCCATCGTCATTTCCGTCACAGGCATCTGCACAAAGAACGGGCAGCCCCTGAAACTGTGAAGCGATGATGGTGGCGGCATCCGCGAGGTCGACTTTGTCGTCACTGTTGCAGTCTCCGCGCTGGAAGATTTCCTCCGGAACCACGGTGATACCCGTATTGATTCGCTCGTAGTCCTGTACCGACTGGTAATCGATAACCACGTTGTTGTAGAGGAACACGGTACCGAGACCGTTGATGTTGTCGCAGAAGTAGATCTCCTGCAGTTGATTGCATTCAGCACTCTCGTCGACCGTGACCTGAATCGAACCCACCAGAAGATCTTCTGACGTGGGAGGCAGGGTCTGACCTTCAAATGGTGGCAAAGCATCCAGAAGGATCGCCAGAATCAGCTCACCTGTTTCACCGTCGGAGCAATCGTCGTCAACCTGGTGATTGAGGTATTCAGCGCCTGTCTCCTCAACGATAGATCCGTCAAGGCTGAAGGTGCCATCTTCGATGGTCAGGTCACAGTCGTAGCAGATGGTCACTGTGAAACCCTGAATCTCATCATCGGGGTCGCTGTAGTAAATGTTGAGGGTTCCCGTTTGCCCTGCGTAGGCGTAGTCGCCTACGGTTCCATCGAAGACTGCTTCTGCGGTCATGATCGTGTTGTGCTCAGGAGGGGGTTCCACTGCGATACAGGTCAAGGTTCCTGCCTGCAATGAAGGATTCAGGGACAGACCCTCAATCACGATGACATTCTCCAGGGGAGGTTCACCGATGTAGTTGTTGATGGGGGTCAAGGGTGTGGCCAGATCTGCCTCTGGGAGGAAGATCGGGTTGTTGCAGCTGTAACGGTAGATGGCGATCGGCTGATCATTGCCGACCGGGATCACCTGGCCGTCAAAGGGCGGCATGAAGTCGAGAACGACTCCGATGGTTCCGCCGTCTGCGTAAAGATTGGCCACCTCGAACTCAGATCCAACACTCTCAGTGATGGTTCCTTCAATGGTGATTTCTTCAAGGGTCAGTTCGTTCGGACCATGGGCGATGGCGATGACAAAGCCTTGAACCGGACCCGTGCTGTTCGAAAGCAGAATCGGTACATCGGCAACCGCAGATCCGTTGGCGAGGACACTCGTGGAGCCCACGCGGATACTGTCAGGTGGCGGAGGCGTCAGGGTGACAGTACCGCTATTGAGGCTCAATCCGTCGATGGCACCAATCGAAAGCCCGCCCTGAACGATAATGTTGTCGAGGGGTGGAGAATTAAAGACTCCATCCACAAAATTCAATGTGGTCGTCAGGTTACTGGTGGCGATGGTAGCGGGCGTAAAGGAGAGCACACCGACGGAACTTTGACCCGGTGGGATCACCTGTCCGTCGAATGGACTTTGTGCATCGAGCACCACACCGAGGGTCATCCCCTCAGCGAGCACTTCCGCTGCGATCAACTCCGCCCCGATGCTTTCCACATCAGACCCTTCCACGCTGACGTTGGTGGCCGTGAGCACGCTGGGGTCGAACCCGATGGCCAGGACATAGCCCTGGGTATCGCCCGTGCTTTGGAGGACCACCTCCGTATTGAATGCTGATAGCCCCTGAGTCGTGGCATCCGCGATGGTGAGGGATTGTTGACCCATGACCGGACTGGTCATGAATACACACAGACACACCGCCGCGAATACCTGCTGGATGCAGGTACCCATCATCTTCATCTCCTCTGCTTGCCCCCTGAGAGGCCCCCGCATGAATATCTTCCCCCTTGTGTCAGGTCATCTGGCACAAGACTCTTCCCCACCATGCTTGCTTGCGGTGCAAGTCGGGCGGTGTCTCTCAGCAAGAGAGATATACAAAGTTTATTAACAGAGGGGTCTATGTCAACTTTCGGTTGATTAACAACCGAGGTTGTCGAGGAAGGTGGGATCTTCTCCCGGGAGTGGGAATGGAATGGGAGGTGGGGCAGATCCGGCGAAGAGATAGAGCAACGTGTACAACGGATCCGATATGTCCAACCTGCCATCGTCGTTGGCGTCGACCGCATCCATGCAGGAAGGAGTCGCGCCTCCGGAGAAGAGCCAGGTGGCGGTGTAAATGGCGTCGGCGAGGTTGACGATGCTGTTGCTGTCCGAATCTCCTCGCAGGAAATCAGGGCCGTCACTGACGAGGATCAGTTTATAGAGAGAACTGGTCGCATTTCCGGCAATGACGACGGTGCTTCCGATGTCTTCGAGACCGGTCCATGAATTATTGAGCAACTGGAGAGATTGACCAATCGCTCCCATGGGCATGCTGTATGCGAGAGGGAATCCAAAAGAGGTCAGCTGGCTGATACTGGATCCGATTCCTGCTGCATCGATTCCCATCAGCAGGGTTCCGTCCTCGAGGGAAGCCATGCCATTACTGAGGACCAGTCCGGAAGTCTGGGGAGGAGAGATGGTGCCCAGAGGATTTCCTTCGAGGCCATCGGCTGCTTCCATGCGCAAGACCTCTGCATCGGGGCTGCCGGTATTACGAAACAGAAGCCAGTCATCTGCGGAGGAATCGTAGGAAATCGAGGTAATTTCAGAACTGGAGCTGGGGAAAGAAGACAGGGGAGTGCCGGTCGTCGGGTCGACAAAGGTGACCAGGCTGCTGCCTGCCCTGCTGATCAACAAGACATCGAGGAGGGTGTTGTAGCCGATTCCACGAAGATTGGCGAGTCCGGTGTCGATCACGCGTTTTTGCACCAGATCAGAACCGAAGACACGGATTTCACTGGAGAAACTGTCCGTCACATAGAGATCATCCTGCTCAGGATCGTAGGCCAAATCTCTGGGATAAAACCCGGGAATGGAGAGAACCTGTGAAAGTCCACCTGCAGCATTGGTCAGGGAAATCGAGGAGGTCGCGAGGTTGGATCCGACGACGCCTTGAACCTGATACAGGATATCGGCTTCAGCAGGCGGTGAAGTGTCGGTCCAGTTATTTGCAGATCCACTGATGGTGTCGATGATGGCACCGTTTCGTGTAATACGAATAGAGTTGTATATGCCATTGGTACCCGGACCGCAATTGCGCCAGTCGAGTGTCAAGCTTCCTTCACCGTCGACGAGCCCCTGGAGGTCGGCAACGGCCTGCAAGCTGTTTTGAATCGAGTTGATCTGATAAACCGTGCAACAGGTCGTGATGTAGGTGGAGGAGCCACTGACGGCAATTCCCAAAAGAGAATCACCCGTTTCAATCTGATTCAGATCGACCTGATAACAGGAGAGTGCCCCGGAAGCCAGATTGACACTGCGGATTTCGGAAATTCCGGCTTCAAAAACATCGCCATATGTGAAGTCGAGCACTGCCTGACCATTATCGAAGCGAATATCGAGGCCTGAACTGTAACGGACCGGCGAACCGGGAAGTGACACTGTCGAGACAATGGAGCCGTCGAGCGGGTCAATTTCAAGAGCCGTATTCTCCTGTGTATTCAGGGTCCAAAGGTGACCGTCCAGCGGATTGAGGGCCAATCCGGTCAGGGTTGTGGAAGCCTGAATGCTGATCGGTGCTCCCAACTGGTTGCCGGCGGGGTCCATCTCGGAGATTTCCAGGCCGGTCGAGTTGAGGATCCAGAAGGTATCGGTGGCAGCAGAGTAACTGATTCCCGAGCACTTGGGCTGGAAGAGTGGAGCCTGCGCTGCGCCCACCGGATGATCGATCATGTTGGTCAGGGCAAGGGTTCCAGCGGTGGTGTAGACACAAATTTTGCCGCTGGTGGCATCGATACCCCAGACGCTTCCATCGGATGTGCGAACCGTCAAATCAGTGCTTTTCGGGTTGGTACCACAGGCCATGGTTTGCTGAAGAATCGCACCATTCTGCGCATGAGAAGGAGTCGCGGGAATCAACAGGAGAAGCCAAACCAGAGAAGTCAGGGTACCGGTAATCATGACTGATCGACGTCTTGATCCGAATTGCATCGCTGACATGCTCTTGCCTCTCAAGAAGTGGGGGGCCAGGGGTCTCAGAACTCCCGGAATTCAGGTCTCGGACCCCAAGGCGGGGGAAGTCCGGTCGCAGTCCTGAAGCCTGAATATTCCATCGAGACTTTCAGAACATACATCCCTGAATGTAAACCTCATTGTATCGATCCTGTAGAGGCAGGCAAGGGTGCTAGGGGTAGATCCGATAAAGCATGCGCGGAAAAGGGATACATTCCCTGACATGCTCAATTCCTGCCAGCCAGCACACCGTTCTCTCGACGCCAAGGCCAAAGCCTCCGTGAGGAACCGACCCATAGCGACGCAAATCCAGATACCAGGCAAAATCTTCCGGGTCGAGCTCATGTTCATGGATTCGGCTCATGAGGGTTTGGAGGCAATCTTCCCTCTGGCCACCACCGATGATTTCGCCATAACCCTCGGGTGCAAGGACATCGACTCCCAGTGCCACTCTGGAATCCTGTGGATCGCGTTTCATATAGAACGCTTTGACCGCTTCGGGGTAACGGTGAACCATCACCGGAGTGTCAAACCAGGAAGAAATCTTGGTCTCGTCAGGTGCTCCGAGGTCGCCACCCCACTCAAAGGCGTGACCTTCATCATTCAGCCGCTCGACTGCCTCCGAGTAAGAGATCCTCGAGAAGGGTGCGAGCGCTTTGCGCAGTTGATCTGTATCGCGTTCCAGAACTTCCAGATCTGCCTGACAGTTCTCGAGCACGTTGGCGGCGATTTTCTGAAGCATCGCCTCAGCCAGATCCATGACTTCATCGATCCCGGCAAATGCCATCTCCGGCTCGAACATCCAGAATTCGGTCAGATGACGCCGCGTCTTTGATTTCTCTGCTCTGAATGTGGGACCCAGGCAGTAGACATCTCCCAGGGCCATCGCTGCAGCTTCCATGTAAAGCTGGCCACTCTGGGTCAGATAAGCCTTTTCATCGTCAAAGTAATCAACTTCAAAGAGCGTGCTCGTGCCTTCGCAGGAGTTGGGTGTGAAGACGGGTGCGTCGATGCAGTGGAATCCACGCTCATGCATGTCATCACGAATCGTCTTCAACACTTCATTGCGGATGTGCATGATGGCGACCTGTTTTTTGGATCGCAGCCAAAGGTGGCGGTGGGAGAGAAGGAAATCAGGACCATGCTCCTGTTTGGAGATGGGGTACTCTTCCGCTTCGCTGATGACATCCACCGCTGAGGCGTGAATTTCCACTCCACCCGGGGAACGCTCATCGGCGTTGGCCTTGCCCCGGATTTCGATGGCGGATTCGTAAGGGATCTTGCCGATGGCCTCAAAGGCCTCTTCATCCATCTCTGCTTTGGTGACGATGCATTGGACGATGCCGGATCCGTCTCTCAAAAGAACGAAGTGAAACTTCTTGGATGACCGACGATTGTAAAGCCAGCCTTTGAGGGTGACGTCCTCGCCGGTGTGGTTCAGCAGGTCCTTGACGCGTGTTCTCGACATCTTCCGGTTCCTTCCGGGTTTCTGTTAACCCCCCCGATGGTGCCGTCAGATGACGGTGAATCAAGTTGATCCCGGCGAGCTAATCAGAAGAAGTGTGATACCAGCCGCCCTGAAGCAGGAAATCTCTGAGGATCTCAGGAATTCCAGGGTGTTCGGCGATCATTGATCGAGGTTGTTCTGATTGGGCCAATCGGGTGCGGATTTCACTGGAAGAGATCTCTCCCGAAGCGGGTGGCAATTGCCAGCGCAGAAACTGCTGCCAGCGTCCTTCGTCGATGAAAGGAAAATCCTCTCTGGCCAGAGCGGTCTTCTCCGAGGTTCCAGCGGCCACTCCCGGTCGTGGAGCGACCACGGGGATCGCCATTTGCCACAGTTCTTCAGCAGATTTCCACTGGGCGATCTTGTCGGCATTGTCGGCGCCGACGATCCATAACAGGGGTCTGTTACCAAAACGTTGTGACAGACTGCGAACGGTATCCACCGTGTAGGAGGGGCCCTGACGATGAAACTCGACGTCATCCACGGTAAAGCCATCGATCTCGGCACAGATGCGCTCAACCATTTGCAAACGTGCTTCAGCGGGGGCCACAGGGGGGGATTTGTGGTGGGGGATTCTGGCACAGGGGATCCAGATCACTTCCCCGATCGCATCCTGTTGCAAGGCGGAAAGACCGATATCGATGTGCCCCTGATGTGGAGGGTCAAAGACTCCCCCCAAAAGGGCGACAGCAGAACCGGAGTCATCATTTGGAGGGGGGTTTCCCAACTCTGGACCCTTTCCCGGCACTGCCCGTGTATGCCGTCAACATACTCAGCATCGGTCCTCTGAAGAGGGTCATCCAGACGGAGTTGCCATTTTCATGAAGAATTCGCCTTCTTCCTGCTCTGGAGGGCTCGCCATCGCTTGTCACTTCAGGGTGGCCCCCATAAAATCCGGGTTCGGTCCGGGTCGCCCGGTCAGGATCTTTCGAGAGCCGGAGATGGTTCAGGGGTGAGATCGCCGGTGGGACCGTCCCCTATCTGAATGCCGGTCGTTGAAAGCCGCCGGGGAATGAACCCTGACCCTGACGAATGAAAACACCATTCCCAAAGGAGTGAACATGAGTTCCCGCACCATCGGTGTTCCCAAGGAGATCAAACAGCAGGAGCAACGGGTTTCCGTCGTTCCTTCCGGAGCATTCCTTCTCGTGAAGGCCGGGCACAAGGTCCTCGTCGAGAAAGGCGCAGGTCTTGGCAGTGGAATCCAGGATCAGGAATACATCGACGCCGGTTGTGAGATGGTTGCCGAGGCCTCCGAGGTCTGGTCCCGCTCGGAAATCGTCGTCAAGGTCAAGGAGCCCCTCGCTGCAGAGTATGGCTATCTGAGACCGGATCTGATCGTCTTCACCTACTTCCATTTCGCCGCTTCGAGAGAATTGACGGATGCCTGTCTCGAGTCCGGAGTGGCCGCAATCGCCTACGAGACCATCGAAGACTCCCAGGGGGCCCTGCCCCTTTTGACTCCCATGAGTGAAGTCGCCGGGCGCATGTCCGTCCTTGCAGGAGCGACCGTTCTTCAAAGACAGAATGGTGGGCGCGGAGTCCTGATGCCCGGAGTCCCCGGTGTGGAGCCGGGCAGAGTCGTAGTTCTGGGCGGTGGAGTGGTGGGATCGAATGCCGCCAAGATGGCTGCAGGTCTGGGAGCAAGGGTCAAGATCTTCGATATTGATCTCGATCGCCTGCGTTATCTCGACGACACCATGCCAGCCAACGTCAACACCTGTTTCTCCACTCCTTTCTCGATTCGGGAAGCGGTTCAGCAAGCGGATCTCGTCGTCGGCGCAGTGCTCGTCGCTGGGGACCGGGCACCGGTACTGGTACCGAAAGAATGGCTCTCCGAGATGCCGGAAGGATCCGTCATCGTCGACGTCGCTGTCGACCAGGGCGGTTGCGTTGAAACCTGTCGGGCGACCACACACGCCGAACCCACCTACGTGGTCGACGGAGTCGTCCATTACTGTGTTGCCAACATGCCAGGAGCGGTTTCCAGAACGTCGACCTTTGCCCTGACCAACGCGACTCAGCCCTATCTGGTCGACTTGGCCAACATTGGGCTGGAAGCTTTTGTCAAGCGCGACCCCTTGCGGGCTCAAGGCCTGAATGTTTGTGGAGGCAAGGTTTTCCATCGCGGGGTCAGCAAGGCATTCGAGATGCCATTGCATCCCATCGATGATCTCCCCGCCATCGGTGGGCCGGTCCGGTGAACGCAGAAGGAATTGCTGCGGAAGAGAGCCCGATCGGAAGATCGCAGGTATTGGCGCGCCTCTATGGACCCATTACCGGGGATATGGAGAAGTTGCGTGAATATCTCGCCGACGAGTTCAAATCCTCCGAACCCTACGTTCACGAACTGCTCGAACATCTCTCCCAATTTCGTGGCAAGCAGATTCGACCGGCATGTGTGTTCCTTGCGGGCCGCTGTTTTGGTGAGATCCATATGGATCACGTTCGCAGTGCGGCGGTGGTCGAGCTGATTCACACTGCCACTTTGGTGCATGATGATCTGCTCGATCAGGCCGATGTCCGGCGCCGCGTGGAGACGATCCACACCCGATACGGTGATCGTGCGTCGATTCTTTTGGGTGACATCATTTATGCCCGGGGTTTCGTCATCTCCACAGAGGTGGAGGGTGCTGCGAGGCTTTTGGCGGAGTGCACTCGAGAGATCTGTATCGGTGAGATCATGCAGGTCGGTAATGCCGGGAATCTTGAACTGACCCTTCAGCAATACGAAGAGATCATTCATCGCAAGACGGCGATTCTTTACGGCCTTTCCTGCAAACTGGGCGCACTGTTGTCTGGAGCCAGTCCTGAACAGGCCGATGCACTTGAGCGTTATGGCAATCGAATGGGAGAGGCGTTCCAGATCATCGACGATTCACTGGATCTTGTCGGTGACCCCGAGTTGGTCGGAAAGTCTCTGGGAACAGATCTGGGGAATGGCAAGTTGACCCTGCCGGTGTTGATGCTGCGCGAAGCACTCGACGAGAGTGGTCGTGACCATCTTTTGCAGTTGTTGAAAGCATGTCATGAATCGGAAGACGCTGCAAAAGAGCGTCAGAAGATCGCCCACCTACTCGCCGAACACCGAATCATGGAACAGGTCAAAGAGCGGGCCAGAGTCGTGATTCAGGATGCTCTGGATTCCCTGCGGGCGGCAGCCGACCCCGGGCCCGCGCGTCAGAGACTGGAGGATCTCGCCGAGTACATCCTCCAGCGAGAATTATAGAAGGGACCTGCTCATGAGCGATGAACTTTCCCACGTCAATGAGGAGGGTGAAGCGAGCATGGTCGATGTCGGCGACAAGGCGGTCACCGATCGCCGGGCAGTCGCCGAAGGTCGAATCCACATGCAGCCTTCTACTCTGGATCTGATTGTTGCCGGAGATGTTGAAAAAGGGGATGTGCTGACCGTTGCCCGACTGGCGGCTGTTCAGGGGGCGAAGGAAACATCCCGTTTGATCCCTTTGTGTCACCCGTTGCCCCTGGATCATGTCGATGTCGAACTGGACTATGGCAGGTCTGAAGATCAGGCCTGGATCACAGTGCGTGTTCAGACTCGGGTACAGGCAAAAACCGGAGTCGAGATGGAAGCTCTCGTTGCGGTCAGTAACGGACTGCTGACGATTTATGATATGTGCAAAGCGGTCGACAGGGGTATGGAGATCGGACAGATCCAACTGCTTGAAAAATCAGGGGGGCGATCCGGTCACTGGATCCGTCCATAGCGGCTCACGGGTTGAGCCCTGAAAAGAGGAAGAGAGATATGGCACAGGTCATCGATGGCAAAGAGCGGGCGAAACAGCTGCGCAAGGAACTCAAGGGCAGGGTCAGTGAGTTCACAGAGCAGGCGGGACATCCTCCCGGACTGGGCGTGCTCCTCGTGGGCGGTGATCCGGCCAGTGCGGTTTACGTGCGCAACAAGGAACGGGCCTGTGAAAAGGTGGGGATTCGTTCTTTCCATCATCAGCTTCCTGACGATGCGACTCAGGAGCAGGTGGAAGAAGTCATCGACCAGCTCAATGCTGATCCCCATGTTCACGGAATTCTGTTGCAGCTTCCTCTTCCCGCACATTTGGATGCGGAGCCGCTGTTGCTGAGAATCCTTCCCGAAAAAGATGCGGATGGATTCCACCCGGTGAATGTCGGTCATTTGGCAGTGGGACAGCCGACTTTTGTTCCCTGTACTCCGTTGGGTTGCATCGATTTGTTGAGATCTGCGGGGGTCGAGATGACGGGAGCGGAAGCGGTGGTCGTCGGTCGCTCCAATATCGTCGGCAAACCGGCTGCACAGCTCCTTCTTGCAGAGGGAGCGACGGTGACCATCTGCCACTCCAGAACAAAAGATCTTGCCGCCCATGTGGGCAGGGCAGACATCGTTGTCGCAGCGGTGGGTGTTCCTGAAATGATCCAGGGAGAATGGATCAAGGAAGGTGCTGCGGTCATCGATGTGGGAATCAACCGACTGGACGATGGTCGCCTTGTGGGAGACGTGGACTATGAATCCGCTTCCAACAGAGCCGCTTGTATCACCCCGGTTCCCGGGGGGGTTGGTCCGATGACGGTGGCCAAATTGTTGGAGAATACTCTCGAAGGTGCGATTCGCCACGAAGAGAGCAAGCGTAAAACCGTCTAGTCGCTGAGGCTAAAAACAGAGCCTGTGAGGGGGCACCATGAGTCGTGAGATCCAGCAACTGCCGCAACTGCTCATCGATCAGATTGCAGCGGGAGAAGTGATCGAACGTCCCGCCTCCGTGGTGAAAGAGTTGATTGAAAATTGCCTCGATGCCGGTTCGACGCGTATCGAAGTCGAGTTGGAAGAGGGTGGCAAGCGCCTCATTCAGGTGACGGACGACGGTCAGGGAATACAGGCTGATCAATTACCGTTGGCTTTGGCCAGTCATGCCACTTCCAAATTACGTGATGCAGAAGGACTCGATCGAATCCTGACTCTGGGATTCCGGGGCGAAGCGCTGTCGAGTATGTCCGCTGTGTCAACGATCGAGATTTCTTCCCGGACTGCGGACTCGGATGTCGCTCACCGAATCATCGGCCGCCATGGTCAAACCGAAGAGGCTTCGCCGGTGGCGATGCGTCCGGGCACCCGTATTCGGGTGCAGGATCTTTTTTCCTCTGTTCCCGCGAGAAGAAAGTTTCTCAAGTCCAACTCTGCTGAAGTGGCCCGTTGCTCTGCCGTCATCAAGGCAGCGGCGATGGCCCATCCCAACGTGGCCTTCAGCCTGAGTCACGATGATCGGGTGGTTCTCAAATATCCGGCGGATCAATCCCTCCCACAGAGGATCGCAGAGGTATTGGGTGAGGATCTGCAGGACCGGATGTTGCCGATTCTGGAGGTGGACGGGGTCAGCGGATGGATTGCCAGGCCGGATGTCCAAAGAAGGAACTCGGATGGGATCTGGACCTTTCTCAATGGGCGTACCCTGAAGGACAAAGTCTTGCAACATGGTGTCAGGGAAGGGTTCAGGGGTTACCAGATCCCCGGATTTTTCCCTGTGGCTGTCGTCGGAGTGGATGTGGACCCGGGTGAGGTGGATATCAATGTTCATCCCTCCAAACTGGAGGTCCGATTCCGCAATCGGGAAGAAATTCACCGCCGCATTCGCCGGGCGATCAGGGCGACCCTCGAGCAAGAGGGTTCAGTACCGAAACTGCAAATGGATGCACCCCAATCGATGCCTTCAGTCATCCCTGTTGCAAATTCCGGGTCTGAAGCACAGCCGGCGTCTCTGGGGAATGAGAACACCGTTTACTCGCCATCCCGTTCCAGTTTTTCTCCGGAGCACTCAGTGGCAGAGGGTTCGACCATCGTCACGGAAGCGGAAGCCACTGTTACTGGACCCGATGACTTCGGAGCTGGAATCGCTGCGGACAAAATGGTCTCCGGGGGGAGTGGCAATCTGGTCGGGGAATCGGTCAGGGTTTTCCAGGTGAATGATGCGTTTCTTATCCTCGAGGAAGAGGATGGGCTCAGGGTGATCGACCAGCATGCCCTTCATGAAAAGGTGCTCTATGAAGAGATTCTCGAGCAACGGGAAAAGGGTGGAGCGACCCAGGGGCTTCTGGTTCCTGAAACGGTGAATCTTGATCCGCGGCAGTGGACCATCTTTGTGGAAACCCGCGAGTCCCTTGCGGAGTTGGGGCTGCAGGCGGAAGAGTTTGGCGAAGGTGTCGCATTGATCCGTTCAGTTCCCCATGGATTCGAGGGACGATCCCCTGCCAATCTGCTCCGTGATATCCTCTCGCTGATGGAACCAGTGGTCTCTTCGGGAGCACCGCTTCCGGACCTCAGGGAGCGACTGCTGCAGACAATGGCCTGCAAAGCCGCCGTCAAGGCGGGTCAGCCGTTGTCACCTGAGGCTCAGGAGGATCTGGTCCGGGCGAGAGACAGAGCCTTTCAGCCAGAAAACTGTCCACATGGCCGCCCGTCTGAATTGTTTATTTCGTGGCAGGAATTACAGCGGCGATTCGATCGCAAATAGTCCAGATTTCTTCCTGACCCCCGGCAAGCGTGGTAATTTTCAGATAAGATCAGGGTCATAAAACCTGATTTGAAACCATGGAATAGGCGCACTGTTTCTCGCCATGGTTCGACGAAAGGCCTTTGATGGAACGTACCCCTCAGGAACCCTCCCTGCTGATCGCCCTTGAGGCGGGTCTGGCAGCAACATTCCGCAGAAGGATCAGGGATCGCCTGAAGTCCTTCGGTGTGGAGGCGACGCTGGTGGAGGGGCAAGGCCGCAACTACCTTGAAGTCCATGGAGATGT
>JAPOLY010000031.1 GCA_029976805.1 bacterium | reverse complement strand
TCTGGCCCATTTCAAGAAGACGACCCTTGGCCAACCGATCGTCATGGGCAGGAAAACCTGGGAATCCATCGGCAGGCCATTGCCGGGCAGGAGAAACATCGTTCTCTCCCGATCGGAAATGACGGCCGAGGGAGCAGAGTGTTTTACCTCCGTGGATGAAGTTCTCAGATCCTGTACTCCGGAAGAGGGAGAAGTCTTCATCATTGGGGGAGGTGAAATCTATTCGCTTTTCCTCTCCATGGCCCAGAAGGTTCACCTGACAGAGGTGGAGGGAGATTTCCACGGAGACGCCTTCTTCCCTGAACTCCCCGCGGGAGAGTGGAAAGAGGTCTCCCGGGAAACGCGGCCTGCGGACGCCAAAAATCCCCATACCTGCCACTTTTTGCTCTTCGAGCGTATTTGAGGGCAAACTCGGCTTTTTTACAGAACCTGCAGGCGGCTTTGGTGTTGGTAAGCAAGAGCAGATTCCATAAGATGCCAAATCAGGATCTGTGTCCCAAGATGACAAGACCAATATCTGGACTCGATAGAACGATTGAAAGTTGGTGACATGATGAAAAAAACCTTCAGCCTCATTGCTCTGGTACTTCTTCTGCCAGTGAGTGCCACTGAAGCGCAGGATCCAAAACCTGCTCCCGCAGGCGATCAGCCCAAACCTCCAGTGGTTCGTCCTGATAACCCACCCGCACCTCCGACTCCCCCCGCTCCTCCAGAGCGCAGGGATCGCAGAAGGGGTCTGATTGAGAGACTCGATCGCAACGGTGATGGAGTGATCGACAAGCAAGAGTTGGAAGGTGCCGGTCCCATTGGCCGCAGGCTTGGCCGTGCGGACACCAATGGTGACGGTGTCATCGACAAGGAAGAACTGGACGGTCTTCTTGGTGGAGGACGCCAGGGAGATGGTAATGGTGGTGAGGGGGGACAGCGTCCCCGTCGTCGTGACGGTGGGGGTGCCCAGGACCTCATCGAAAGACTCGATCGCAACGGAAATGGCGTGATCGATCTCGATGAATTGGACGAGGGCATGCTCGAGCGTCTCAAGCCCCTCGACGTCAATGAAGATGGTGTCATCGATGAGTCTGAACTCGATCGCCGCAGACGGGGTGGGCGTCGCCCGGGCCCTGAGGGTGGTGAGGGTGATGGCGAGCGTCCCCGTCGCGATCGTGGCGGTGATCGTGCCAAAGGTCTGATCGAACGTCTGGATCGCAACGGTAACGGTGCCATCGACAAGGATGAACTTCCTGAAGGTTGGGGCGAGAGGCTCGGTCCTGCCGACACCAATGGTGACGGAATGATCTCTCTGGAAGAACTCGAAGGTCTCATGGGTGGCGGAAATCGCCCCGGTGGTGGCCAGGGTGGCGAGGGAGACGGTGAGCGTCCCCGTCGTCGTGAAGGTCGCGGTGCGCAGGAGCTCATCGAGAGACTGGATCGAAATGGCAACGGCGTCATCGACCTCGATGAACTCGACGAGGGCATGCTGGAGCGTCTCAAGCCTCTCGATGCCAACGGTGACGGGGTGATCGACGAATCGGAGCTCAACCGCCGCAGAAGGGGTGGACGCCAAGGAGGCGGAAACGGACCTGGCGGAAATGGACCTGGCGGAAATGGTCAGGGTGGTGATGGAGAAGAAGAGCGTCCAAGGCGTCGTGACGGACGTGGTGGTCAGGGCGTGATCGAGCGCTTGGATCGCAATGGCAATGGCGTGATCGATCTCGATGAATTGGACGAGGGCATGCTCGAGCGTCTCAAGCCCCTCGACGTCAATGAAGATGGCGTCATCGATGAGTCTGAGCTGAATCGTCGCAGACGGGGCGGACGCCCCGGTGGCGGTCAGGGTGGTCAAGGTGAAGGTGAGCGTCCGGAGCGCAGGCGTGAACGCCCGCAGCCGGGTGGAGGCGAGCCGAAACCGGGAGTTCGTCCGCTGCCACTCTAATCAGAGATTGATTTCAAAGATTGTTCTGTCCCGGGATTGGAAAATCCCGGGACAGTTTTGTTTGTGTCGAGTGGTAGAGAGTGGCCGCCCTGATTAAGATTCAGGTCACTCATACGCAGTTTCAGTTCGATTCAGTAGAAGACAGTTGAGGGGCGACAATGCCTTACAATCCCCAGGAAATCGAGCCACGGTGGCAGGCTCACTGGAATCAGCACGACCTGTTCAAGGCTGGCGACCGTCCCGACCTGCCCAAGTACTATGTCCTCGACATGTTTCCCTATCCTTCGGGGAGTGGATTGCATGTCGGGCACACCGAGGGATACACCGCCAGTGACATCGTGGCCCGCCACAAACGGATGAAGGGCTTCGATGTTCTTCACCCCATGGGTTTCGATGCTTTTGGCTTGCCCGCAGAACAGTACGCCATCGACAAGGGTGTTCATCCCGAGACTTCGACCCGGGAAAATATCGATACCTTCAGTCGTCAATTGCGTGCCATGGGCTACTCCTACGATTGGGAGCGTGAGTTCTCTACCTGCGACCCATCCTATTACCATTGGACCCAATGGATCTTCCTGAAGTTGCTTGAACACAATCTCGCCTATCAGGAAGAGGCGATGGTCAATTGGTGTCCGGCTTTGGGAACTGTGCTCGCCAACGATGAAGTGATCGATGGCAAGAGCGAGCGCGGAGGCCACGAGGTGGTCCGCCAGCCGATGAAGCAGTGGATGCTGCGGATCACCGCTTATGCCGATCGCCTTTTGGATGGTCTCGATGACATCGATTTTCCTGAATCTATCAAGTCGATGCAGCGCGATCGCATCGGGCGATCGGAAGGGGCAGACGCCCGCTTTGCCATTGAGGACTCTGACCACACTCTTGAGATCTTCACAACACGCCCGGATACCCTCTTTGGAGCGACCTTCTGTGTCCTGTCTCCGGAACATCCTCTCGTCGACGAAGTGACCACTGACGAGCAGAAAGAAGCGGTCGATCAGTACCGCGAGGAAGCAGCGCGCAAAAGCGACATCGAGCGATCGGGTACGGATGCGGGCAAGACCGGTGTCTTCACCGGGGCCCATGCCATCCATCCCTGCAGTGGAGAGAAGCTGCAGATCTGGATCGCTGATTACGTGCTGATGGGCTACGGAACCGGCGCCATCATGTGTGTCCCCGGGCATGACCAAAGGGACTGGGAATTTGCCAAAAACTTCGGACTCCCCATCGTCGAGGTGGTGAGCGGAGGCAAGGTTGAGGAAGAGGCCTGGTCCGGTGATGGCCAAATGGTCAACAGTGACTTCCTCAACGGATTGTCCAAGGATGAGGCGATCACCCGCATGATCTCCTGGCTTGAGGAGAGGGACATCGGTCACGGAGTGATTCGTTATCGCCTGCGCGACTGGATCTTTGCCCGTCAGCGTTACTGGGGAGAGCCGGTTCCGGTGGTCTACGACGAAGAGGGCGTGGCCCATCCGCTGCCCGAATCGGCCTTGCCTCTGGAACTGCCCCATCTGGAAGATTTCGCTCCGACAGGAACCGGAAAGTCGCCGCTGGCGCGGGCCCAGGAGTGGGTTGCGACCGAGGTTCCCGGAAGCGGCGCAGCTGGGACCCGGGAATTGGACACGATGCCGGGGAGCGCCGGATCGAGTGCTTATTTCCTGCGTTTCATCGACCCGAAAAATGATCAGGCTTTGGTCGACCCGGAAAAAGCCCGCCGATGGATGCCGGTGGACCTCTATCTAGGCGGTGCCGAGCATGCGGTGGGGCACCTGCTCTACTCCCGGTTCTGGACCAAGTTCTTGCACGATATCGGTGTCTGTCCGGTGGACGAGCCTTACGCCAAACTGGTGAACCAGGGAATGATCCTTGGCGAGGACCATCGGAAGATGTCCAAGCGTTTTGGCAATGTCGTTGACCCTCTGGACGTCATTTCTGATCAGGGTGCGGACTCCCTGCGTGTCTACGAGATGTTCATGGGACCCATCGAAGCGGATAAACCCTGGTCCACAGGGGGCCTGATGGGAGCCAGAAGGTTCCTCGATCGGGTCTGGCGCCTCTTCTTCGACGAGGATGACCAACGGAGGAATTTTGACTCGCCGGCTTCGGAGGATCAGATGCGAATTCTCCACAAAACCATCGCCAAGGTCGATGCAGACACGGAGAGCCTCTCCTTCAACACTGCCATTTCGCAAATGATGACCTTCGTCAATGAGATCACCGCTTGCGATAATCGCCCCAGAGAGATTCTGGAGCCCTTCTGCCTGCTGCTGGCCCCTTATGCTCCGCACCTCGCAGAGGAGTTGTGGAAACATCTGGGTCACGAATCCTCGTTGATGTGGGAGTCCTTCCCAGAGGTCGACGATAAGTGGTTGGTCATCTCATCTGTCGAAGTTCCCGTCCAGATCAATGGCAAGGTGCGGACCCGGATCGAAGTCGCAACTGAGATCACCGAGGAAGAGATTCGTGAAGTTGTCCTTGCTGACACCCGTGTTCAGGAGTACACAGAGGGCAAGGAACTGGCAAAGTTTGTCTGGATCCCTGGAAGAATGGTCAATCTCGTCGTCAAAGGCTGACGGTCGGTCAAAGTATTCCGGGTGTTTTTCACCGGTTTCCGAGTCCCCTGAAACAGGGGATGATCAACATGAACAGACGGCTTCAGGGCCGGGTCTTCAGGAACGACCGAGGCTGCCGACTGGCGCCTCGGTCGATTTTTTTTTGTGCGGTTGAACTGTTCACTTCAGTTCATCGTTATGCAGGAGTAAGGAGCACCATGAGCCAACAATTGATCGCGGAACTGACACGTTCCTACTGGATGGAAATCGAAACCACCATGAACTATCTCTCTGCCTCCACCAATCTGGTGGGAGTTCAGGCGGAGCCGATCAAGCAGGCTCTGGCAGCGGATGTTTTGGAGGAGATCCAGCATGCCCAGGCACTGGCCCGAAGGATTCACATTCTTGGGGGTACCGTTCCGGGGAGCATGGATTTCTCCGCCGTTCAGAAGTCGATGCAGCCGAACAGTGAAGCCACGGATGTGGTCGCAGTCATCAAGGGTGTGATCGATAACGAGGAAGCGGCTATCGCTCAGTACAAAAAGACCATCAAGCTTTGCGAAGATGATCCTGTCACTGAAGATATCTGCGTCACTCTGTTGGCCGATGAAGAAGAGCACCTTCGTCTCTTCCAGGGCTATCTGTACGAGTTCGAAAACCGCTAGAGCAGGTCGTCAGACCATTTCAGAGGGAACGACCCACTCATCGAATTGGGCACCGCTGCAATAACCTTTTTCGATGGCGACTTCCCGAAGGGTTTTTCCTTCGGCATGGGCGGTCTTCGCGACGTCCGCAGCGTTGTCGTAACCGATGTGCGGGTTGAGAGCGGTCACCAGCATCAAGGATCGGTGGAGCAGTTCATCGATACGTTCCTGAACCGGCTCGATGCCACCGGCACAATTCTCCCGGAATGAATCCATCGAGGCCGCGAGGATGTCGATGGACTGAAGAATGCAGTCACCGATCACGGGCATGTAGACATTCAACTCAAAGTTGCCCAAAGCTCCGCTGAAGCCGATGGTGCTGTCGTTGCCGATCACGCGGGCACAGACCATCGTCATTGCTTCCGATTGGGTCGGATTGACCTTTCCCGGCATGATGGAAGACCCGGGTTCATTGGCGGGAATCGTGATTTCTCCGATTCCACAACGGGGACCGCTGGCAAGCCAGCGGACGTCGTTGGCAATCTTGTGCAGGGCCGTGGCGAGGGTTTTGAGTCCTCCGGACAGTGCAACCAGAGCTTCTTTGCCGCCCAGTTGGGCAAACTTGTCGGGCGCGGCAACAAAAGGGATACCGGTGGTTCCGGCAAGCACCAGCGGAACCATTTCAGAGTAACCTTCGCGGGTGTTCAGGCCGGTTCCTACAGCAGTTCCACCGATCGGCAACTCACAAACCAATTCGAGAGCGGCTTTGATCTGGTGTTCACTGATGCGCAGCTGGTCTGCCCAGCCACCGATTTCCTGACCGAGCGTCAGTGGAGTCGCGTCCTGCAGATGAGTTCTGCCGATCTTGACGATGCCCGAGTACTTCTCTGCCAATTCGGTGAAACATCCCCGCAATGATTCGAGAGCAGGGAGCAATCGGTCATGACACTCGGAGGCAGACGCCACATGAATCGCTGTCGGAAAAGAGTCATTGGTACTTTGGGCGTGATTAACATGATCATTGGGGTGAACAGGGCTCTTGCTGCCCAGAGGTTGTCCAAGGATCTGGTTGGCCCGGTTGGCGATGACCTCGTTGCTGTTCATGTTGGACTGGGTCCCTGATCCTGTCTGGTAGACGACCAGGGGGAAGTGATCATCCAGATCACCGCGGATCACTTCTTTGGCAGCACCATCGATCGCCTGAGCGACCTCCGTTGGAATTCCTCCCAACTCGGCATTCACACGGGCAGCGGCCTGTTTGACCAGTCCCATCGCACGGATCATCGGGCGCCGCATCCTCTCGGAGCCGATACGAAAGTTCTGCAGGGATCGCTGGGTCTGTGCTCCCCAGAGACGATCGGCGGGGACTTCGATGTCGCCCATGGTGTCTTTCTCGATGCGGTGATCCATTGGGAATCCTCTCCTGTGCCTGATTCCAAGTTACCCCATGGAGAGTACCTCGGGCCACCGATGCCGAGTCTCTTCCTGACTCTTTCGCTCACTCGCCCGGAGGCAGAAGAGGATCTACAATCCCGGGGTATTTCACCGGATTTGTGATCTCAGGAGATCTGCGGAGGAGTCGGCATGAGAGTCGGGATGAGGAAGCCAGTACCAAGCCTTGCGACATGGAGCCTGCTGACTGCATTTCTGCTGTGGTTGCCCCATGCTGCCGGAGCCCAGGATGAGCCTTGGGAAGAGATGGATTACGGCCCTTTTCTTTCCGCGGCCATCGAAGTTTCTCCGGACAACATTGCCTGCAAGGGCATCGCGATTCCTCTCTCCAGAGATGGTGCTCATGCTGCGCTTTTTGATACCGCCGAACTGCGCTGGGCGGCGGTCTGGGAAGGCGACTTTGTCGAACTCCGGGGCATCGTTTACGACGGCCCTCATGGGACCTGGCCAGAGATTGCCGGCGAACCGGATTGGCTGAACCCTGCCGGTCCGGGAGTGACCCTTCTGAAAGACCGATGGGAAGATCCGAGAGAAGTTCCTTTTGGCCCGCTTCCTCCAGAGAAGGGGCGTTGGCAGGGTCTTCAGCGGGATCGTCAGGGGGTTCTGCTGCATTACTCTCTGGGTGAAACCAATATCTTTGAACGGATGGCTTACCTTGAAGAGTCGGAAGTCGGCTTCTGGAAGCGCTCCATCCATCTGCGAAAGAACTCGAAGGGACTTCAGTTCTCGCTGATGGAATTGCCGGAGGGTGATTCACTCAAACTGGACAGGGCCAGTCCAGGAGTCTGGACATTGCGGTTTTCGGATGGCTCTGGTTTTCTTCTCGGATTTGAAAACCAGCAAAAGTGGCGAATGGTCATCGACGGACGGCGACTGATTTTGCAAGTGCCCCCCACAGCCGAGGAGGTTTATTGCCACCTTTATCTTTCCCGCTTTGAGGAAGAGCCACCCCGACGCCAGTTCGAGTCGCTGCGTCGACGCACTTATCTGATCAATCCATCCCCGTTGGGTGAAACCTGGGGGACCGGTTCCTTCCCCGCCCTTTACGACGAGAAGCTGGAGCTGTCGGGGGAGATCGGATTCAGAAGTGATGAGACTGGAGAGCTGCGGGAGAGGCAGCGATTCACGGTCTCCCTGCCTGCAGACAAGGATCTGGAATTGGGCAAGCAGAGAAGGGTACAGGTTCTCGATTTGAGTGGGGAAGAGCTGAAGTTTCCCGCACCTCTGGAAAAGACGGTTCTGGTCGTCGAGGAAACATTGCCACCGGCACCCTTGGCAGGCTGGAACTGCGATGAAAGTTCCGGAGAGAAGATGCAGAGTGTGGTCGATGGCGAAAAAGATCTGCTTCTCGATGGTGTGACTTGGCGTCGCGGAGTTCAGGGGCGAGCCCTCGATTTTGATGGCACCGGCAAGGCTCGCTGGTTGCGTTCACCCGGAGATGTTCTCTTTGATGAGGACTTCACCTTTTCGGCCTGGATCTGTACGACCAAGGACGGATCCATCTTTTCACAGACCCATCCAGAAGGCCCCTGGATTCCTGGTGGAAAAACCTTTTTCATTCGTGATGGTCGCCTTTGTTTTGATGTCGGTTGGGTGGGAGTCATCGAGGGGGACCGCTTCATCGCGGATGGTCGCTGGCGCCATGTGGCCTTTTCATGGGATGCCGAAAATTTTCGTGTCGAACTCTTTGTGGATGGTGCTCGTGAGACCGGCGCCATTCTTGAGCCGGAAAACAAAACGGTGGATACCGTCACGACCATCGGGTTTACCGCGGAGGACTTTCCAGCAGAGCCCTGGTTCAGTGGATACATGGACGGTCTTCGATTGCACCGGGGAGTCCTTGAAGAAGAGGATCTTCGAGCGGTCGCCTCCGAAGGAGGTGAACCTTTGATCGAGGCGGTGTCGATCACCGGAGAGATCGAAAATGCCATTTGGGAAGCAGATACGGAAATTGCCCGGATCGTTCTGACTGCCGAACCTCAGGAGCGTCGAGTGGTACTTCATCGGTGGTGGGGTCCGCTGTCAAAGATCCAGGAATTCCTGGGAAGATTGTCACAGGAGGATTCAGGGCAGCCCGCCGATCCATTCGAGATCGACAGGATCAGCTGGCCTGAAGAGAATCCGTGGAACTCATGGATGCGTTTCGGAGATTTTGACTTTCTCGCCGGTGGTCAGAGTGCGGTCATTTCAACCTGGAGTGGGGATGTCTGGAGAGTGGATGGGCTTGATGAAACTCTGGAAAAACTCCAATGGCAGCGCATCGCTACCGGGCTCAGTCAGCCTCTGGGGTTGTTGACCCGTGCTCAGGGAGAAAGAGAACAGGTTCTGGTCATGGGCCGTGATCAGATCACGGAACTGGTCGACATCGATGGCGACGGAGAGACGGACCTCTACCGCGGCTTCAATGTGGACCCGATGAATTCCCCCCATTTCCATGAGCCGGCGGTGGGATTACAGGAGGGGCCGCAGGGCAAACTCTATTACCTGAAAGCGGCTCGCCACGCCAAGTTGCCCCTGCATCCCCAGCATGGAACCCTCATTGAAGTGGAGGCGGATGGCAGCACTTCGCGGGTGATTGCCACAGGATTCAGGGCCCCCAACGGTCTGGCCGTCGATTCAGATGAGATCTTTTGGGGGTCTGATCAGGAGGGCCACTGGATGCCGGCGAATCGGATCAATCGTATTACCCGTGGTTCTTTTCAGGGCAATCACTGGAGTGGAAGCATGCTCTCCGGGGAGAGGGAGATGGGCAGTGCCCATGATCCTCCCCTGTTGTGGATTCATCCGACGGTGGATCGATCGCCTTCCGCCCAGCTCAGAGTTCCTGAAGGAGCCTGGGGAGAGCTGTCAGGAAAACTGCTGGGTCTCTCTTACGGTACTGGTGAGGTCTATCTGATCCTTGAAGATGAAGTGGAAGGCGTCCATCAGGGAGCTCTGGTCCCTCTGCCCATCAGGATTCCCACCGGGGCGATGCGGGGTCGATTCCATCCGGATGGCAGCCTTTATCTTTGCGGTCTTTTCGGCTGGTCTTCTGACAGAACCGAACCGGGTGGTTTCTATCGGGTGAGAAAAACCGAAACCGCTCAGCCTCTGCCGTTGAAGGTTCGGGCTGTCGAATCCGGGTTGGTGATCGAGTTCAGTAAAGCGATCACCACTTCGGAAGAGAAGTTGGCCGCTGCCTTTCAATTGGAGGGCTGGGACTATCGATACAGCAGCAACTACGGATCACCCCGACTGAAGCTGGGTGGTGGGGGAGAAGGCACGACCCAATTGCCGGTGGAGGAAATCAAACTCTCCAACGAAGACCGAAGTGTGCATTTAAAGATCGAAGGAATGCAGCCGGCGATGCAGATGGACCTGGACTGGTCTCTGGATTTTGGCGATCTGGGCCAGCACTCATCTTCTATTCACTTCACCGTGCATCGGTTGGCCGGGGAAGGTCAGGGGCGCTAGCGAGGCCGCCTACAGTTCGGTGGCACGCCAGCAGTACCAGCTGGCGATGGATCGGTATGGGGCCCAGCGTCGGGCACGCTTCTCCAGCTGGGGGACCGTCAGATCCTGACGTCTGTTCAGGATGATGGTGGCTCCCTTGCGAACCCCGAGGTCGTGGGCGGGAAGCACATCCGGTCTTGCCAACTGAAAGATCAGCAGCATTTGAACGGTCCATACACCGACACCATGGACTGCGGTCAGTTTCTCGATGATGTCTGCATCCTCCATCCTGCCCAGTTTTGCAAACCCCGGCAGCAACCGTTGCTTTTGAAAAGATGCCAGATCACGGATCGCTTTCAGTTTCGGTCGTGACAGGCCTGCAGATCGAAGTTTCATTTCGGACATTCGCAGGAGTCGATCGGGGTTTGGGCGGTAACCGGGGAACAGTTTCAGGAAGTTCCCATGAATCGTCGCTGCCGCCGAACCGGTGATTTGTTGATAGATGATCGCCCGGAGCAGGTACTCGTAGACGGAGCGAGCCCTTTGGACAGTCAGCTGATACCCGTGGTTCGCCAGAATCACCTTTTCGAAAGCAGGTTCATTCTCCAACAGAACTGAGACCGCTTTCTTCCAGCCACTGCGGTTTGGGAAAAAGGCGGACTCAGCCATGGACTTCACCTTCGTTGGAATTTGCCTGTTGTGATCAACGGTCGTTGTCGAGACCGGGGTTGGGAAAGATCTTTGATGGAAAACGGCTTTGACGACTTACTTCGAGCAATTCCTGAAGCCGCTTCGGCTCCTTGGAAGCAAGATCCTTCTTTTCACCGGGATCTTCCTTCAGGTTGAACAGTTTGGTCGCAGGATTTTTTTTGCCGAGACGGCGGCGAACCAATTTCCAGTCTCCAAGTCGAAGAGCCTGTTGGTCTCCGTGTTCCCAATACAGGTGTTTTGTCCTGTCGAAGCTTCCTCCATGGAAGATGGGAAGCAGGCTGTGGCCGTCGTTGGGGCGATCGTCTGCCAGGCCGGCCAATTCGAGAACCGTGGGAAAGACATCCGGGAAGTAACTGGGAAAGTCGCTTTCAGATCCGGCAGCAACTTTTCCTGGCCAACGAACCAAGAACGGAACTCTCAGACCCCCTTCGAGAACACTGCCCTTCAAGCCGCTGAGCTCACCGGTACTGTCGAAAAATTCATAGTCGACCCCTCCGGCCCAGGTAGTGCCGTTGTCACTGCTGAACATGACGATGGTGTTCTCTGCCAAGCCCAGTTTTTCGAGCCGATCGAGAAGAGCACCGACTTCTCGATCAAGGTGGGTGATCATCGCCGCATAGGCAGCGCGAGGTCGAGGATGCGGCAGATAACTGCCTCCCAGATAAGGTTCTGTATCCCACTCTCGGGGATAGGCATCCAAGTCTTCGACGGGAACTTGCAGGGCCACGTGGGGAATTGGACTGGGGTAGTAGAGGAAGAAGGGTTGATTGCTGGCGTGGGCTTTGTCGATGAAGCCGAGGGCTTCCTCGAGGAAGACATCGGCCATGTATCTCTCACGGAGGTAACGGTCGTAATATTCCTGCTCCGTGGCGAGGGGTTCCTTGATTTTTTGATGGGCCTTGAACCAGCCATTGCCATCGAGAATGACCTTCTCACCATTCTTCCACAGGTGATTGGGATAGAAGTTGTGGGCCTTGCGCTGGCAGATCACGGTGCAGGAGTGATCGAAACCCTGAACCTCCGGTGCACCGGTGGTACCCGGACCGCCCAGACCCCACTTGCCGAAGACACCAGTGGTGTAACCCGCTTCTTTGAGAAGGCTCGCCATCGTTCGGGTGCCCGTTGGCAGGGGATACTGACCTTCCGGCTGGAATTCACCCCAACCGCCATTCTCCCAATTGTTGCGAACCAGAGAGTGCCCACAGTGCAGGCCGGTCATCAGGACGCATCGGGAAGAGGCACAGACGGGAGCTCCGGAATAATGCTGGGTAAAACGCATCCCCTCTGCGGCCAGGGCATCCAGACGGGGAGTCTTGATCTTCTCCTGGCCGTAACTTCCCAATTCCCGGTAACCCAGATCATCAGCGAGAATGTAGATGATATTGGGAGGCGGGCCCATATCTGCAAGCGCAGGAATCGTAAGAAACACCAGCAACAGCATTGGAATCACAGAAAAATGGAGCAGTTTCATGGAGCCTCCCTTGGAGGCAGGGTACCCCCTGTGGGAATCACTGCTATCCTGAATCCGAACCCCTCTTCGGAAACCTGAATTCATGAACGCTGAAGACAAACCCGCAGTCATCATTCTCTGTACAGGAAATTCATGTCGATCTCTCCTCGCAGAGGCTCTCTGGCGTGAAGAGACTGGCGGTTCATGGCAATCGTTCTCTGCCGGAACCCGACCGACAGGACGACCGCATCCCATGGCACTGAGAGTTCTTGAAGAGGAAGAGGTTCCTGCTGCAGATCTGAAAAGTCAGGGCATCGAGGATTATCAGGATCAGAAATTTGATCTGGCGATCACGGTGTGTGCTTCTGCTGCGGAGGAATGTCCTGTCTTTCCAGGGGCAGCCAAGACACTTCATTGGCCTTTCCCCGATCCGGCGGATCACGTTTCAATCGAAGATGACAGCGATGAAGGTTTACAGATTTTTCGGATTGCCAGAGAAGCGATTCGTCAAAGGATTCAGCGTTACCTGGCATCCCTGAGATTTGAAAAGTCACTGCTGGAATTGATCGAGCAGCTCCCCGGGGATCTGGATGCACCACGCCTTGCGGCTTACCGCAATCTGGTGCTGGCCAGTGGGGGCATCATGGACCAACCGGATGCCTGGTCCCAACTGCCTGCGGTGATTCAGAAGGAGATGGAGTCGCTGGGCTGGGAGTGGAATGGCATTTACCACTTGCACGGTCAGACCCCCAACCGCCGGCTGCAGTTGGGATCGGCGGCGGGCCCTCCGGTTTGTGCGACGCTCGAAGAGATTCCCGGTGAACGCAGTGGAATGTGTTTCGATGCAGTCCGCCATGGTCACATACTCGTGGCTGCCGATGTACGCAGTTGGCCGGGTTATGTTTCTTGTGATGGTGAGAGCGGTCTGGCAACTGTTTCGTCCATCGTCAGGCCTCTGCTCGACGAAAGTGGCGAGGTGGTGGCTGTTTGGGATCTGGACGCGGTGAAGCCGGTTCATCCCTGTGATGCCTTGTTGATGGATGCCCTTCTTGAAGGCTTCAGTGCTTTCGGGCCACCCCGAACCGATTGAGGATTGGACAGAGATGGAAGAAGCAACGATTCGACTCGCCCAGTTCCTCAAGTGGATGGGCCTTTGTGGAACCGGTGGGGAAGCAAAGATCCGCATTCAGGAGGGTGAGGTTTCAGTCAATGGAGAAGTTGAAACCCGCCGGGGCCGCGTTCTGCGGAATGGAGATCGGGTGCTGTTCGAAGGTGTCGAACATGAAGTTCAGCTCGGCTCTGATGAAGTGTGAAAGATCACGGGACTGATCAGGAAAAACGCAACAGTTTCCCCAGTGCCGATCCGATTCCGACCGTCAGCAGACAGACGAGAGCCTGAAGTAACGCCAGTGACATTCCCTTGAGAAGTTGACCATCCCTGAACAGGGTCCAGCCCTCCAGGCCCAGTGCACTCATGGTGGTGAAGCCACCGAAAAGACCGACGATCAGGAAGGCCCGGATCTTCTCATCCTCAAAGGCTCTGTCGCCCATGGCTGTGGAGACGATGCCGATCAGTAGGCAACCGACGACATTGACCAGCCAGGTTCCCCAGGTTCCTGGAAGATGAGTCGCCCAACCATCTGCTTGCTGCGGAAATTTCGCTTCGACCCACAGGTACGTTCCATAACGGATGGTGGCACCGACAGCTCCACCCAGAGCAACCAGAATCCATGGCATGGCGTTCAATCCTCTCCGGGAATCCGTGATCAGTCTGGAGCGGGTGGAAGAAAATGGCTACCGGAATCTTCAGCGTCCCCGGGGTTCTTCGAGAGAATCCTGCCCCATTTTTTCATCTGAGGTTGTTTTCGTTGGTCCCCTGACAGGAACTGGGTCACGATGTTGGGGTCAACATCGCCCCCCAAGGAGTATCCCATGCCGAAGATTGAAGAGAGCACTTATCGCTTTCACCTTCGTGCCGTGATGTTCGAGGGGGTCTTCAGTGGCTTGCTCTGGTCTGCCCCGGAGATCGCACGCAAGGCTTTGGGTGTCGACAATCTCCTTTTGACGCTGATCGTCATGGCACCGGCAGTGGCCCAGGGGGCTGTTCTCTTCTTCGGCGGCTGGATTTCGAGGACGGGGCCAAGGCGATTGTTGAGGAGAGCGGCGACGGTGGGGCGCTTGCCCCTCTCTTTGACGCTGTTGTTGCTGGTTCCGGTGATCGCCAATTGGGCGCAGACCGACGAGGGAATGAAATGGGTTCCCTGGTTCTTCCTGATATTGGTGACAGTTCAGGCTCTGGCTTCAGTCCCGATCACCTCTGCGATCAACGGGGTGATCCGCAGCAACTATCGCGATGAAAATCGTGGCTTCCTGTTTGGCAAGGTGCAGCGCTGGGGAGCTCTGATCTCCGGCGCCGGAAGTGTGATCGCTGGCTTCTGGATGCACTATCAGAATGAAGCTTTCCCGATTCTTTATGCCATTGCCGGGCTCACTGGCTGGCTCTCCTGCATGATCTTCTCCAAGGTTCCGCTGAGAGATCGGGAAACGGCCGCACCGGATGCTCCCGACATTCACAATGCCAGGGCCTTGTGGAAAATCCTTGTTCGGGATCGACGCTTCTTCATCTACGAGATCGGCTTCATCCTCTACGGAACTGCTTTCATGGCGCTGATCACGGCCAAGCCGATGTGGACTGTCGACAAAGAGTGGCTGGATCTGGACTGGAGATTCCTGCTCGGAGCAAAAGGCCTCTCGAGTGTCATGATGTTTATCCTGACACCCTACTTTGGCAAGAAACTGGATCGTATCGGTCCGGGCTGGCTGGCGGGATTCAGTTACTCAGGATTGGCTTTGTATGCCATTCTTTTGGGATTTTCTTCATCTCCCCTGTCCTTCCTGATTGCCGAGATGGTCTTCGGCTGTTCGATGGCGGGAGTCATCCTCGCATGGAATGTGGGGCCGATTTCTTTCGCATCGGTTGATCAGGGGCGTCAGTACATGGCTGTTCATGTGGCTCTGGTCGCGGTCAGGGGGCTGATCGGGCACCCCATCGGCGGGGCCATGGCAGATGTCACCGGGGATCCGCGCAGTGTCTTCGTCTTTTCTTTTGTTCTGTGGCTGGCCAGTGCCGCAGTGATGTTCAGTCTCGGCAGGGGCCCGGCAAGGCGGGAAACCGAAACGTCCGGTTCGTGATACACTGAGTGTCGGAGGAAACTGATGGCCAGAAAAAAACAGCGCAGCAGGGCACAGAATGAGGGAAATGGTCTGGATGAGGCGCTGGTCTCTCTGGATCGATCCCGTGGTCCGTTATTCCTTGAGAAGCGTGAGCGACCCGGAGCATCCGAGAATCGTCCTCCCGAGTGCTGTCAGCGCCCCATGAACAAGATGAGGATCTCCGAGCTGGAGGCCATCGATATCGCCCGGGCATTCCATGAAAAGCCTCACCTCAATGGTAAAACAGAGGCTGTTCTTGAAAGGCTGGGACAGGCGATTCACTTCTTGCGTGACAATCGCCGGCCGCAGGCATTTGATTGCCCTCTTCTGGAAGATGGGCAGTGCATGGTTCACAAGGTCGCAAAACCCATCGAGTGCCTCGCCTACGACAAGACAGAAGACAGGATCAGTCACGAAGGCAAGCGCAGTATCGAGAGGCGCGACCAACTTAATGAATCTCTCTTTGGAGAAGAATGGGACTATCGTGTGATCCCGTTCATGTTGATTCGCTACATCCTTGATGAAGAGGGGCCAGCCATCGGTTCCTGTGGATCCACCCTGCGCAAGAACCTCCAGCGAAATGATCGTGCAGCGAGTGATCGCTGATCGACTCGAAAGAACTCGCCGATGTCTACACGCCGAATACTGGTTCACAACGTCTCTCTGAAACTGGGAGAGACGGAAAAAGATCTGCAACGGGCTCTGACACGAAGTCTCAAGGTGGGTCGACAGCGTATTCGGGGGTTGGAAGTACGCAAAAAATCTCTCGATTGCCGTCGTGGTCGGCCGCCTCGCTGGATTCATTCGGTGGTGGCTGAGGTCGATGAAGAGGTGGCAGATCGCCTTCTCGATAAGGGGAGTGCGAAACCATGGTCTCCTGAGCGAGTGGAAATCCCCCAGTATTCGGGGTCTGAAAGACCGGTCATTGTCGGTACTGGTCCTGCAGGGCTTTTCTGTGCGTTGCGCCTGATTCAGGCGGGAGCTCAGCCAAGGATCATTGAGCGTGGTCCTGAAGTTGTGGAGCGCTCAAGACGCTGGAATCGTTTTATTCGGGGCCAGGATTTTGACCCCGAGTGCAATCTTCTCTACGGCGAAGGCGGAGCCGGGGCTTATTCCGATGGGAAGCTGTATACGCGGGTACAGGATCCCCGGGTACCGGAGGTCCTGGAGGCATTGGTTGAACATGGAGCTCCGGAGGAAATCCTGACGGATGGTCGTCCTCATGTGGGATCGAACCTTCTGCCAAGTGTCGTCAAAAGAATGCGCAACGCCCTCATCGAGAGGGGAGCAGAGTTTTGCTTCGATCACCGATTTGTGGACTTGGTCTGTGAACCGGAAGCGAATGGCTCAGCGGTTCGGGGCCTGCAGATTGAAACAGATGGCAGTGCCTCACTTTGGGAGACAGATACGGTTTTTCTGGCGAGTGGCCACAGTGCCCGTGATGTCTATCGTTGTCTGGCTGACCATGGTGTACCGATGACCCGAAAACCGTTTCAGTTGGGTGTTCGTATCGAGCATCCCCAGGAAGTCATCAACTCCATTCAGTACGGAGATTCAGCGGGGCATCCTCATCTTCCGCCGGCGGATTACAGTCTGGTGGCAAGGGGTGATGGGGGAGAGGTTTACTCTTTCTGTATGTGCCCCGGTGGCGAGATCCTTCCTTCCAGCGAGCGTGAGGGTTATCTGTGCGTCAATGGTGCTTCCCGATATCAGCGTCGCAGTCCGTGGGCGAACAGTGGATTTGTCGTCACTCTCGAGCCCCAGGATTTTGGTGAAGGTGCGGATCCACTGGCGGGAGTTGCTCTTCAGGAGCAGATTGAAAAAGACGCTTATGAAGCGGCAGGGGGTAACTTCGCCGTTCCTGCTTTGAGACTGGGTGATTTCCTGAGGGGCGAGATTTCTTCTGACCTTCCCGATTGCAGTTACCCTCGACCACTGGTGGTCACCGATTTTTCGAGGTTTTTACCTCCCTTTATTCACGCTGCACTGCGCTCCGGATTGCAGGAATTGGTTCGAAGGATTCCTGAATTTGATCATGAACGTGCAGTCGTGACGGCTCCCGAATCACGATCCTCGAGTCCGGTGCGGATCGACAGGGATGCGGTTACATTCGAAAGCACTGGCTTCAGGGGACTTTATCCTCTGGGGGAAGGTGCAGGATACGCAGGTGGGATCCTTTCAGCTGCACTCGATGGCATGAAGGCTGCAGAAGCATGGTCAGCCAGGGTTCACAGTTGAGGAAGAGAGCGTGATGTCGGGGGATTACCAACCGGTACCACTGGATTTCAAGCGGAAGACTCCTGAAGAGATGGAAGCCATCTCCCTGCAGTTGGAATCGGATCTTTCATCGAGAAGATCGGTTCGCGAATTTTCCGATGAGACATTTCCGAGAGAATGGATCGATCGAGCCATCGCTGCGGCGAGTACCGCTCCGAGTGGTGCACACCGGCAACCCTGGCACTTTGTGGTGGTCGATGATCCACAGATCAAGCATGAGATTCGCCTTGCTGCCGAAAGGGAAGAGCAGATCTCCTATAGTGGAAGAATGCCGGAAGATTGGCTCGAGGCGTTGCGCCCGATTGGAACCGACGAACACAAACCGTATCTGGAGACGGTTCCCTATCTGGTCATCCTTTTTGCAGAAACACAGGGTGTGACAGAAGAGGGTGAAAAGCAGAAGAATTATTACGTCACCGAATCGGTGGGCATCGCTGCAGGTCTGTTTATCAGTGCTATCCACCGCTTGGGGTTGGCCACTTTGACCCACACCCCTTCACCAATGAAGTTTTTGCGTGATCTGCTCCAAAGGCCCGTTCGGGAGAAGCCATTCCTGCTTTTCCCTGTGGGATACCCGGCTTCCGGATGCACGGTACCGGATCTGAAACGCAAAGAACTTGAAGAGGTTCGCAGTTTCAATCGGGACGGATTGCCTTCCGATTCAAGGGAGAGTCAAAGTGAATCCTGAAGAGATCCTGACCAGTCTACAAAATCCGCGGATCAAGACACTGGTACGCCTGCGCGATCGCAGGGACCGGGATCGCGAAGGCCAATTCGTGATTGAGGGATTTCGTGAAATCTCCCGGGCCGTGGAAGCCCGACTGCCCATCGAGGAGATTTTTACCTGTCCTGAATTGTTTCTGGGAAGTAGCGAGGCAGAGCTGATTGAAACCGCGAAGAAGCGTTGCGGGGCGGTGGTCTGGTACGTCAGCAGAGACGTTTTTCAAAAGGTCTCTTATCGTGATCGTCCGGATGGCTTGATTGCACGGGCACCCAAACCGGATTGGGGGTTGGGTCGCTGGGATTCGCTTTTGGAGGAGAACGGTTCAGACCAGCCGCAGATCTTCATCGTTGCTCAATCGATCGAGAAGCCTGGAAATCTCGGAACCTTGTTGAGAACAGCAGATGCTGCTGCAGTCACAGGTTTGATGGTCGTCGATCGCTGCACCGACCTTTTCAATCCGAATGTGGTGCGTGCCAGCGTGGGAACTCTCTTTACGGTTCCTGTGGTGGAGTGCTCCAGCGAAGATGGCATCGGTTGGTTCAGGGAAAAGAGTGTGCAGCTGGTGGCGACTTCACCCGATGCCGAAAAAGTGTACACGGAAACGGATCTTGCCGGTTCCATCGCCATCGTCATGGGAAGTGAGCAGTACGGTCTGGATGAGCGCTGGCTGTCCCAGACCGATTTGCAGGTATCGATTCCCATGGCAGGGAGTGCGGATTCTCTGAATGTGGCGATGGCGACTGCGATCGTTCTCTTTGAATCGCTGCGACAGCGATCGGTTCGCTGATCAGTCGACACTTTTTTCTGTCAAATCAGCAGCTCCCAGTGCTGCTTCGATTCGATCCCAATCAAAAGCCGGTCCTGGATCTACCTTGTGGGATCCCACATGCCAATGACCGACGATCCCTGCCACCGGCTGCCCTGGAAGTTCATCTCTTAACTCAGACTCTACTTGACCTGAACTGGATCGAGGAACCACAGGTTGAATACTGGGCAGGGCCTTACAAAGAGTGACCAGCAGTTTTTCGAGGGCCACATATTGGGCTTCCGTGAAATCTCGCTGATACAAATTTTGCTGATGAATTTCTCCGGTGAACAAATCCTGGCGGGAGGGATAGGGGTAGGCCCCCTCTGCCGAGGTTCCTTCCAGAGATGAAGCTTTGAGTCTCATCCCGAGAGAGCTTTGCTCGTAATGCCGATCCGCATCTTCTGCATCGGGAAAGGCACCGAAGTGGGCGATTTCGATGCCGATGGAGCGATCATTGGCGGTCCCGGCATGCCATGCCCTCTCCTTGACATCGAGGGTCTGATAGATGGTTCCGTCCACATCGAGAAGGAAGTGGCACGAGAGCCCTCTCAGGTCATGGAGGACGTGAAAGCAGCGGCTGGAAGAACCACAAGCGTCGTAGTGGACAACGACCGTATCGATGACTTCCGTCAGATCTTCGGGAGCGCATCCCTCAGACTGGATTCGCTCCGCCCAGCCGGGGGGACCATTTCTTCTCAGGCTTCCAAAACGTAACAATCGATCGGGACGATCTCGCGGTGGGCCGACGTCTTGTTGATCATGTCTGTGTCCCCGATAGGCGTCATAGCCACCCTTATCGGTCCATAAAACCACTTTAGTGGTCGTGTGAAAGCTCTCCCCGGCAATCACAATTTCGTCGCCAATAGACTCAGAACGGTCTCCTGGAAGGGTCATACAGCCCGACAATAAGGCCAGAACTGCCCAAACCCCGAGTAGATATGCAGGTTTGTTTGTTTTTACAAAAATGAGCAATATTCCCCCTTGTTAGTACTCAAACTCTGTGCAAGTATAGGACAGTTATGACTAATGTCACTCCACATATTTTGGAGCGGTTCGTAGAGAATCCTCTCTTCTTGAGAGGTGAGATATTGTTGGCTTTCTGCGTACGACCCTCTTAGCCAAATGGCTCTTCTGTTGGGTTAAACGCTGATTTTATAAAGTACGGTCAAGTTTGGTGCATTCGGGTGAGATCCCCGAGGGAGTTAGAGGTTCCCGTATCCGGGTAGAAGTCATGAGGCTTCTGCGACGGCTGAACACTGCACCGGACTGTCATTTTCAGGGAAGAGGAAAAGACCGTGAATATGGAGATTGAAATGAACAGTCTCGGCAGACTGGACGTTGAAGCCCTCAAGCAACTCGTTGCCTTGAAGGAGAACAGCGGAAAGTTGAATCGCCTGGAGACGAAACGGCAGAGACTCAAGGATGAACTGGATCGGGTGGAAGACCAGATTCGCGAGTTTTTGAGTGAGTATCCGGAAGTTCAGGGGTATTTGGCCAGCACCAGCGGGTCGATGCGCCGATTGACTCCTTCGGGCCGTCGTCCCCGTGGTTGGATTCGATCACAGGTCGAAGAAATTCTTGGAGCTTCGGAATCTCCGCTGACCCCAGCAGAGGTTCGCGATGAGATTGCCCGTCGACACCCTGAAGAGGCCACCAAGAACCTTTATCTGGCGGTCTTCCAACATCTTCGTCGTCATGACGAGTTTGATCAGGATATGTCCGGCCGTTGGAAAATGAAAACAACTGAGACAGCCTGATCCTTTGGCAGTTCATGAAATGCCCGCTGTATCGACAGATGCAGCGGGCATTTTTTGTAAAAACTTCCCGCCTGCCAAATCTGGCCTGATCCTGAGCCCACCCCCGTGATCCACTTCCGAATCTTGACGACAGGGTGATACACTTTCAGCAGGAATGACCCAGAAGAGGTGACGCATGAATGTAGAAAATCATGAGGGAGAGAATTCCAGCTTGGCTAATGACGGTTCCAGTGGGGGGCTGTCCAAGTCCTGTTGCTGTGGATCTGTTGTCAAAAGTGCCTTGGTGATCGTCGCCCTGTCGTCATTTCTGGCATTGACGACCAACACCCTGAGGTCTTCTGGTTCTATCGATCTTTCCAGAAACTACTTCCGTACCTTGCAGGCACCGGTAAATCCGGTGCAGGAACAGGATTCGAACGGGAATAACCCTGAGATCAACTCTACAGCAAATACCGGCGAAAACATTTCTGATCAGGACACCACTTCCGGCCAGGAGGAAGCCCAGCCCGATGATGGAATCCAGAGGCTCACTTTCGAAGATGTGCATGATCACTTCATGACCGCTGAAGAGATGGTGGGCATGGGGGAATCCATCGTTGCTTTTGTGGATGCGAGGGTGCGGGATCAGTATGAAGAGGGTCACATTCCGGGAGCTCTCTGGCTCTATCATTACGAGTCAGGAGACTTGATTGATGCCTTGCGTCCCCAGTTGGAGATGGCTTTCTTTATCATCGTCTACTGCAACGGCGGGGACTGTGAAGACAGTTTGTATTTGGCGGCGGATCTGGGATCCCTCTACGGATTACCACCTGAAAACATCTATGTCTATGAAGGTGGATTGAACGAGTGGAAAGAGCGGGACATGCCTGTCGTCACTGGATCGGAGGCTCGCTGATGGATGCCCTGAAGCGTCTGGATGCCACAGGAGTCCCGTTGTTGCTAGCTCGCATCGTGGTTGGGTTTGTCTTTCTTTCCTACGGGATTGAAAAGGTCTCGGACCCTCTCGCCTTCCTCAAAAGCATCAAGAACTATGATTTGCTGCCTTTGGAGCCGACGTGGTTCATCAACAGCATTGCCGTCATTTTGCCTTTTACCGAGATCGTTTGTGGCCTCGCGTTATTGTCGGGAATCGGCTTGAGAGCGGGCGGTGCCATCACTTCACTGATGTTGATGGCTTTTACTCCCGCAGTCTATTTGCTGGGCAACAGTCTCGTTGGAACGACTGCCGAGTTTGATTCCCTTTGCAAGGTGATTGCAGATTGTGGTTGCGGATCCGGGGAGATTCCCATCTGTAACAAGCTCTTGGAAAATTGCGGGATGCTGATCCTGTCGCTTTGGGCAACCTTCAGCATGTCGGGCAAATTTCGCGGCGGCTTGAGTACCTGATAATCCGGTAGAAGAGCCGTTCGCTCTTCACTCTTTCTCAAGAAGTCGCTGGATCGTTGCCTCGAGCAGTCCTTCACCTCCGGCACCGACTCGCACCCATGCGATCTCACCCTTTTTGTCGATGAGCACCACCATGGGAATGCCTCCGACCCGGTAGGAATCAAATCCCTGTTTACCCGTGACCACGTAGGGGTACTCGACGCCGAAGCGCCGACGGAACTCGAGAAGGTGTTGCAGGAATGCGTCCCGCGTCATTCCACGCACGGTTTGGCCCCGCTGCTTGTTGTCTTTCTCTGGCAACCAGCCCTGTGCATAGGGCTTGGTCACACCCAGTATCTGCAATCCCTTGTCGGCCCAGTGTTTCTGGATCTCGTCCAGTCCGGGCATCAGCATGCGGCAGGGCCCGCACCAGGTAGCCCAGAAATCGAGAAGGATCACCTTTCCCTTCATCGATTGAAGGCTTTGTTTTTTACCACCAAACCAGGTGGTGCTGCCGAGACTGGGAGCTTTCTTGCCGAGCAGTGCCAATCGCACCGCCGAGTTTCTGCGAGCACGAGCCTCGTCGCCATGATTGTTGAGGTCGTCGGTGAGGCGACTCCAGGCACGCTTGGCGGGAAGCACTTCTCCGAGGGCCGCTTTCAGATCTCCGTTGAGTAGCCACGCTTCGCGAATCTCGACACTGCCCGGGTTGAGATAGGGAATCCCTTTGTCGAGGACTGCGAGAGCATCTTCGATCTGACCCATTTCGGAATAGGACTGGGACAGGGGAAGAATCGCCCGGGTGGCGATCTTTCTTTGCGGTTCTTCTCCTGCGAGATTTTCATCGATGATGGTTTTGAGAACCTCGACCGCTTTGGAGAATCTCTGGTTCAACTGGTGGTCTTGTCCGACCACTCTCTGGCAACCGAGACGCAAGAGAGCATGCTCTTCACCGGGGATCAGAATTGAGATGTCTTGATCACCAATGACCTTGAGCAAGTTTCGGCGGTGACGCATGACTCCCGAGAGATCCCCTTTGTCTTCAGCCTGAATCAGGGAGTCGTAATGTCTGGTGATTTCCTCAAGAGGGCCGACAGAAGAAGGCTGAGGCGACAGAGTTAAAATCATCAATGTGACGAGCAATGTATTCATAGGTCCTCCGCTGACAGTGATTCTTGTGTCCCTATCATAGAATTTTTGAGAGTCATTTGTCGATATCACTGTGAAATCCCTGAATACTTCAGGGAGCGGTCTATTCCCAGTGAGCAGAACAGTAAAAGGAGGAGTAAATGGTGAAATCGCTCCTGTTGATCGGATGGTTGACGTCGGTGGGATTCCTCCCTCAGCAACATCCGGCAAATCCAGACGAACCGGCAGAGAAATCTCAAGTTTCCAAAGAACACGAACGCCTGGCTCAGGAGCAGGGGCTCTTCCGCTGGAAAGGGAAACTTGATTATACGTTCGGTCGCGTTGATCCACTGACCGGAGAGAAAGGACCCAAGTTTATTTCTCTGCAGGGAGAATCAACTTCACAGATGATCTTGGGTGAGCAGTTCCTGCTCACTCGGACCCTGACCCGAGGGAAGAAAACTCCTGAATACCAGCTCCGGGGATACCGGAGCGATTTAAAACAGTACTTCGTCATCGTGATGGAGGAGTTGCGGACACCCTTTTCCTACCGTTCTGGGAAGGAAGAGAAGGGCGAAAGAATTCTGAAGGATCCCTCAGGGTATGTGACTGAGGTCACCCGTTTTGATGCGGATGACCAGAGCAGTGAGAGCGAGATCTTTCTGGGAGAGGCAAAAACTCCCTTCCTTACCCTGAGTTCCGAACCGAAGAAGGGCAGGGTTGCCAACCTTTGGGCGGATCTGATGGCTGCGAAACCGATTCCGAAAGTGGTCAATACATCGGACGAGCGCGAAGATCCCGCAGAGAACTATTCCCCTGAGCATCAGCTTCTTCACAAGTTTGCCGGAGACATGACAACAGAGTCGGAAGAAGTTCTGCCCCGGGCGGGGAGAATTATCTGTGATGGTCGTTTCCTGGCTCTTTTCAACGTTTCAGATATCAAGAAAAAGAGCGTGTCCAGTCTCACCCTGATCGGATTCGACAGCACCAGGGCGGCTTTTCAAATGTTCGTGGTTCATGATAAAAGTCCGAGCCCGGAATATTACGAGGGCGACTTTGATGGTGTGACTCTGACCTTTCGTAATCCCTTCGCAGGAGAGGGCAAGGCAGACCAACCTGTATTGATCTACAACTTTGCTGCCAGAGGGCCAGGTTTCACGGAGATCGATTTGCGTACTGAAGAGGGAAAGAAGGAGCAGCCGGTTCTCTTCAAACCGAGCCGCAATTTTCGCAGAAAGTAATCTGCAGCAGTTCAAAAAAACAGGCCCGCACTCCCGAAGGGTGTGCGGGCCTGTTCCGTTTTATGATCGATCACGATCTCAGGAGAGATCGAAGCGATCTGCGTTCATGACCTTGTTCCATGCGCTGGTGAAGTCAGCGACAAACTGATCTGCACCGTCGTCGGAGGCGTAGACCTCGGAGATGGCACGCAACTGGGAATTGGATCCGAAGACCAGGTCCACTGCGGAGGCGCGCCACTTCGGCTCGCCACTGTTGCGATCGCTGCCCTCGTAGAGGTGCTCGCAGCGCTCGGAGACCTGCCACTTCGTTCCCACGTCGAGCAGGTTGACGAAGAAGTCGTTGCTCAGGACACCGGGGCGATCGGTGAAGACACCGAACTCGGTGTGGCCGGTGTTGGCATTGAGCGCTCTCAGTCCACCGACGAGAACCGTCATTTCCGGTGCACTCAGGCCGAGCATTTGTGCACGGTCCACCAGTAGCTCTTCCGAGGAACGGGTGCATGCTGCGGAGTAGTAGTTACGGAAGCCATCGGCCTGCGGCTCCAGCACGGCGAAGGAATCTACATCGGTGTGCTCGGCAGTGGCGTCAGTACGGCCCGGAGTGAAGGGCATGTTGACGGTGTATCCACCGGCAGCCGCGGCCGCTTCGATTGCGGCACAGCCTGCGAGGACGATCATGTCCGCCGTGGAGATCTGCTTGCCACCGGAGTGGGCATTGTTGAACTCACTGCGGATGCCTTCGAGGGACTCGAGGACTTCTGCCAACTGTGAGGGGTTGTTCGCTTCCCAATACTTCTGTGGGGCCAACTGGATGCGGGCGCCGTTGGCACCTCCGCGATTGTCGGTTGCACGGAAGGTGGATGCGGAAGCCCATGCGGTGGCGACCAGCTTTTCACCGGCGATACCGGAGGCGTTGACCTTTGCCTTGAGTGCAGCCACGTCATCGTCATTGATCAGTTCGTGATCGATGGCGGGGACCGGGTCCTGCCAGATCAGGGCTTCGGCCGGAACCTGGGTACCATAGCAACGGCTGATGGGGCCCATGTCGCGGTGGGTCAACTTGTACCAGGCGCGGGCAAAGGCATCGGCGAACTGGTCCGGGTTCTCGAGGAAGTTCTTCGAGATGGGACCGTAAGCCTGATCCTCACGCAGGGCGAGGTCGGTGGTGAACATCACCGGAGCATGACGCTTGCTGGAATCATGGGCATCCGGCACGGTGCCATCGGCGGCAGCATCCGTGGGGATCCACTGGGTAGCGCCGGCAGGGCTCTTCGTCTGCTTCCACTCGTAACCGAAGAGGTTCTCGAAGTAGTTGTTGTCCCACTGTACCGGGTTGGTGGTCCAGGCACCTTCGAGTCCGCTGGTGATGGCGTCGCCACCTTTTCCACTGCCGTAGCTGCTCATCCAGCCCATGCCCATGTTCTCGGTCGGTGCGCCTTCCGGCTCAGGACCGACATGGGAATCGGGTGCGGCTCCGTGGGCCTTGCCGAAAGTGTGTCCACCGGCGATCAGGGCGACGGTTTCCTCGTCGTTCATCGCCATGCGACCGAAGGTCTCACGGATATCCTTGGCGGCAGCGATGGGATTCGGATTGCCATTGGGGCCTTCCGGGTTGACGTAGATCAGACCCATCTGTACGGCACCGAGGTGACCTTCCAGCTCGCGGTCGCCACTGTAGCGCTCGTCGGCGAGCCACTCCGTCTCGGATCCCCAGTAGATATCGTCTTCCGGCTCGAAGACATCCTGACGGCCTCCGGAGAAACCGAAGGTCTTGAAGCCCATCGATTCGAGGGCGCAGTTGCCGGTGTAGACCATCAGGTCTGCCCAGGACAGGCTGCGGCCGTACTTCTTCTTCACGGGCCAAAGCAGCATGCGCGCCTTGTCGAGGTTGGCGTTGTCGGGCCAGCTGTTGAGGGGAGCGAAACGAAGGGTTCCGGCTCCCGCACCACCACGGCCATCGCCGATTCGGTAGGTACCGGCACTGTGCCAGGCCATGCGAATGAAGAGGGGACCGTAATGACCGTAGTCAGCGGGCCACCACTCTTGGGAAGTAGTCATCACTTCATCGATGTCTTTGCGCAACTCTTCAAGATCGACGCTTTTGAACTCTTCAACGTAGTTGAAGTTGTCGTTCATCGGGCTCACCTGAGGTGCGTTCTGATTGAGCACCTTGAGGTTGAGTTGATTCGGCCACCAACGCTGGTTGGCACTGGTGCTGGCAGCGAGGTGCTGCTGAGGTCCACCCATGGCAGGGCACTTGCTGATGTCACTCATGGAATCTCCTGTCAGTCACTGAAGAATGCTGATTTTCAAGGGTGATGCGAATCTGCGCAGAAAGCCGCACTGTTCAAGCCGCGTTTTCCAAGCCGCATTGTCCGCAAAAATCGGTGTCGCGAGTTGAACAAAGCACCCCCGACACAGTTGCTGTATGCTACAGCGAGAAGGTTGAATCAAACAACCGATTTTCCAGTGGACTTCCCGCTCCATATCTCACTTTAAGGGTTCGGGATGAGCAAAAGGAGATGGACGATGGAATCCGCCGTCAGCGTTGAGATCAACAGACCATTGACCGAGGTGTTCCGCTATACCAATGAAAATGTGAGTGACTGGAGTATTACAGTTGTCGAGAACGAGGTTCTCGAGGAAACCCCTGAAAAAGTCGGGTCCCGATTCAGACTGCTGACCCAGGACAGGGGACGGCAGATGGAGATGACGGGAGAGGTGACCCGGTACGAGGAAAACCGCTTGAGTGAGGTTTTCATGGTGGGACAGGGTTTCGAGATCTCCGCACTCTACATCTTTGAGGATCTGGGGAATGGTGTGACCCGCGTGACAGAAACCGCCACAGTCCATCCCAAGGGAGTGGCTAAACTCTTCTTTTTTCTCTTCGGCTGGCTCATGAAAAAATCCAGCTGTGAGGCACTTCAGAATGAGCTGGACAGTCTCAAGGAAAAACTCGAATCGGGTGCGGGAGTGGCTACGAAGTGAGGTCAGAGATTGGCAAGAAAACTCACAGCCCGTATCGTTGGAAAGTGCCGCTTCAAATGAGAGTTTTATTTTATTCTGAATTCAGATTTCAGGAGTCATGAACAGGTTCAATATGCGACGAGCAATACCAGTTTTGCTTTTGATTTTGTTTCCTGTAATTCCTGCATTGGGCCAGTCAGGAAATGAGACCTGTTCCTCTCCGGGGACGATCTTTGGCGGGGAGACGGGCACTCCCGTTTCGATTTCCGATTCGATCCAGATCAACGACAGCCTGATCATCGAAGACCTGCACGTTCGGGTGGACATCAGCCACGGCTTTGTTGCCGATCTGCTCGTCGATCTGAACTCACCAACGGGCACGACTCTCCGGCTTCATGATGGCCTGGGAGGGGATCTCGATGATCTGCGGGTCATCTTCAGCGATGATGGCGTGGCCAACGGAGCGGTGACCTATGACTTCGGCTGTTACATGCAGCCATCGAACGGGCCCCTGAGTGTTTTCGGCGGTCAGAATTCCCAGGGGGTGTGGACCCTGAACGTGCAGGATGATTTTCCGGCCAACAGTGATGGAGTCCTCAACAGCTGGTGCCTGCGATTCTTCAACGCGCCCGTCTCGGTTCTGCCGGCTGTGCAAAACTTTGCCTGCACTCCCACTCAGGACGGGGCTGTGCTCTCCTGGGAGAATCCCCAGACCTACGGCTCCATCGAACTGACGGTCAACGGAACAGTCTTGTCATTACCGGGAAGCACGACGACTCACACCCTCAGTGGAGTTGCACCGGGAACCCTGCTGGAAATCTCTGTTGTGGGTGCAGTGGCCCCTCCCGGGCAATCGGTTTCCTGTGCGGAAGTCTGTGCGGTGACCACCCTGAATGGCCCCCCGACCCAGGTGGCGGTGACCATCGATGAACAGTATGGCGACTGGAGTGGGGTGACGCCGCTTCAGGACTCGGTCGGGGATGCGGTTCCCGGCGGCCACGATCTGCTATCCCTTTCCGTGGCGGATGATGACGAGTCCCTGTTTCTTCGTTTCGATTTTGCCGGGCCGGAAGTGCAGCTCGACGAAGGGGACACACTGATTCTCTACATCGATACGGATGCCAATCCCAACACGGGGCTGGCCATCTCCGGGATCGGTGCCGAAGTGGAATGGGACTTTGGGGCCAGGCAGGGGACAGTGAGATCCGGAGGAGCGACCTTTCCGATCAGCCATGCGGATGTGGGTCTCGTCGCTGCACCGACCGTCTCGGGAACCCAGTTTGAAATCAGTCTTCGCAGAAACTCGCCACTGATCTCACTGGGATCGGAAGTTCGGGTGCTGCTGTGTGACGACCGACCCGGGGGAGATTGTCTTCCCGATTCAGGTGGCCTTTTTCACCCGCTGGCTCTGGGCCAATTACCTCCGGATGCCGAGATTCCCCTGACCCGGGAGCAGGCAGCAGATCTGCGGGTCGTCAGTTACAACGTTCTCACTGATAACCCGTGGCAAGGTCAGGGGAATCGGATCGGTCGGCAGTTGGCGGCGGTGGCAGCGGACATCTACTGTTTTCAGGAGATCTACAATCACACACCGGCTGAAACCGCCACTTATGTGAGCTCATGGGTGAGCCCCAGCGGCGGCGGGAATTGGTTCAGTGCCGGTCAGTCCGACTGCATCTTTGTCAGCCGCTTCCCGATTCTGCAGACCTGGGCCCTGTCGGGGAACAGTGCGGCCTGGATTGATACCTCCAGTGAGTGGGGGGGACCGACGATGGTGATCAACGCCCATCTTCCTTGCTGTGCCAATGAATCGGGCCGGCAGAACGAATGTGATCAGATTGCCGCGTTCATTCGTGATCAGCGTTTGGCAGGGCTGCTTTCGACCCACCCGGAGGCGGCGGTGCTGATTCTGGGGGACATGAACTTTGTCGGCGAATCCCGGCAGCGGACGACTCTTTTGACCGGTGACATTCTCGATGAGACCCAGTGGGGCTGGGACTACCCCATGGATGCGGATGGATCTGATCTCACCGATACCAAATCGCGCCATGTCGCCCGACGTCAGATCTACACCTGGCGCAACGACAACGGCAGTTACTCCCCCGGTTATCTGGATTACATCATCTATTCGGATGCGGTTCTGGAACTGGGACGTCATTTCGTGCTTCTGACCGATGAGATGTCGAATGGCTCACTCGTGCAGAATGGCCTGCAGTTTGATGATTCCAGCGGGTCCGATCATCTGCTGGTGGCGGCGGATTTCCGCCTTCTGGCAGGTGGAGTGCTGTTCCGCCGGGGAGACTGCAATGGCGACGGATCTCTCAATATCTCGGATGCGGTCACTTCTCTGCTCTCCCTTTTCGGCGGAGGGGCTCCTCCCAACTGTCAGGATGCCTGTGATTCGAACGATGATGGCACCCTGGATGTGTCGGATCCGGTGACTCTGCTCGGAATGCTCTTCTCCGGTTTTGGTGATCTGCCTGCACCGGGACCCCAGAACTGTGGAGCAGATCCCACCAGCGATGCACTCGACTGCTCGACCTTCAGCGGTTGTCCCTGATCGAGATCAACGTCCTGAAATGCGCGGGATCTGCATTCGGCACTGTTCAGCTGAATCGCGTCGACATGGCCCGATCGGGACCCTGCCGGTAATTTTTCCCTCTTTTAAAACCTCTCTCATGCTGCCCCAGGTTTTGACCTCATAGTCGTCGACAGAAACCACCTTTTCCGGGCCCGATTTACAGTTGCAGGGGAGAAGTGTGAACAAAACTGGAAGGCAAAGAAAACGGGGAATTGCCGAGTTGTGAAGTTTCCTGTGTAGAGGAATGAAAAATGCGTCCCCGGCAGGATTCGAACCTGCGACCTTCGGATTAGGAATCCGATGCTCTATCCAGCTGAGCTACGGGGACATCCCGAATCATGACTATCCATCACAACCTGACCCGGGAGCGTATCGCCTTTGTCGGGATGGGTCGAGACGAACGGTAATTCATCTGCCAAATGCGACCGTTGTCGCAAAGGGTTCGATCCACGCCATATTGACAAAGGCTCTTCCCTCGTTGTCAAAAACTAACAAAGTCAATACATTTAGTGGATCGGGAGAACTATAAAACTCTTCAAATTAATGGGGGAGAGACCCAATGAAGATCTTTTCTGTAACGACATCATCTGTCGTATCAAGCCTCGCCGCCTTCAAACGGCTCGGCCTTGTATTCGTGTTTGTATTCGTTTCTCTGGGATTGTCCGGCACTCCGCTGACGGCGCAGAACTGTGAAACAGGTTCTGAAGCGTTGGCTGCATCGGCAACCCATGTGGACAACTCCGGTTCATGGCTGGTTCGTGGCCAGGGCAGTGAGGTCGAGCTGTTACTCGAAGATCAGGGAAGCTGGATCACCTTCCAGACTCTTGATCTGGGATTACAGACTCTTCATTCGCTGGATCTGGATGGAACCTTGCTTGCCATCGGTCTGGGCAATGAGGTCCGCATCCACAGTTATGACGGTACCAGCTGGGTCGAGGAGTTTGCCTTCGGGCCTGCTGATCCCGCCACGAGTTTCGGTCACAGCGTTGCCTTGTCCGGAAACCGACTGGCTGTGGGAGATCCGAACAACAATACGATCACTTTCTACACGCGACTCTTTAACAGTGGGCAGTCTGCTTCCTGGTTCACGAGTTCTACCAATGCAGGATCTCCCGGAGGAACTCTGGGAGATGAGCTGGAAATGGTGGACGGCTACCTCGCCGCTGCTGACAGATCTCTGGGTTCAATTCAGCTATTTGTTCCAGTCGGAAGCCCATCTTTGGAATGGGAAGCGGACTCCAGCCTGACTCTGTCGCATGTTTCCGGATTCAGCCTTACTTCTTCAGGAGGCCATCTGGATCTTTTGGTTCCCTCTGCTTCCGGTGCACAAATTTATCGTCGTGCTGGAGCCGGTTGGGACCTGCAGAGTGATTTGTCTTTCACTGCAGGAACCAGGCAGTACAGCGTTCTCTCCGCTGACAAGGCCGTCGTGACCACGGACTGTGGTCTGAGACTCTACTCGCAGGAAGCGGGTGTATGGGATTCAGGTGTTGAACTTCGCACGATGGATGCTGCTGCGGCGTGCATGAACTTGCACGGAGCACTGGATGATTCTCCGTTGGCCTTTGGTGATGCCGGGATTTTCCTGAGTACCGCCTCCGATCTGCGTCTGATTTCCGGATTGACCTACGCAGATTGTAATGGAAACGGATTGCCCGATTCCTGTGATCTGGCTGCCGGAACTCCGGACTGCAATGACAATGGAATTCCGGACAGTTGCGACTTCGCCAATGGCGGCCAGGATTGCAATGCGAACGGTGTGATCGACGTTTGTGAGATCAACAACGGATTTGCCGCAGACTGTAATGGAAACCAGATTCCGGATCCCTGCGACGCACTCAATGGCGTTCAGTTTGATACGGTTCCTCCGGTGATTGCCGGGGTCCCGGAAAATCAGAACATCGTTCTGAGCCCGGGTGTCTGTGCTGCGATTGCTGATTGGGTAGAGCCGACTGCGACCGACGTTTGCAGTAACGCTACCATTTCTTCGGATGTGGCTTTGGGTTCCGAGCTGTTCCCGGGTATCAATACGATCACCTTCACAGCGGAGGATGATCACGGGAACCAGTCCACCGCCAGTTTCACAGTTACGGTGAGTGAAAACATCCCGCCTGTTCTTGCCCAACTTCCGTTCATACCGGATTTTGATGCGGATCCCCAGACCTGCACTGCTATTGTCACCTGGGATGAGCCAACAGCCTCCGATATCTGTTCTGATGTGACAGTGACTTCGAGTCATCCGAATGGCTCGGAATTCCCACTCGGAGAGACACTTGTGGTCTTCACCGCAACAGATGTCAGTGGAAATACCGATATTGACGGATTCATCGTTCGTGTTGTCGACAACTCTGCTCCCTCGATCGAGCAGTTGCCCAACATTGAAGTTTCGGCCCCCGCAACAGCTTGTAATGCCACTGTCGACTGGATCGACCCAGTGGTTTCCGATTGCACCGGTGGGGTGATCCTCACACAGAACTTTGTGCAGCCTCTTGTCGGGTTGCCAGGCGTCAGGAATGTGACCTACACGGCAACCGATGCCAATGGACTGTCATCCACGATGACTTTCACGGTCAACATTATTGATGACACTCCGCCGACTCTGGTGGGTCTGCCTGCGGATATGGTTCTTAACACTGACCCGGGTGCCTGTGGTGCTACGGTCCTTTGGGATCCGCCAACCGTGGTCGATAACTGCGATCTTGAATTGGAGCCTGTCAGCAACTTCGATCCTCCTTCCACTTTTGGTGTGGGTGTGACGACCGTTGTGTACACGGCTATCGATCCTTCAGGTAATGAACGGGTGGGTTCCTTCACGGTGACCGTGAATGACCTCGATGTACCCGTTTTTG
>JAPOLY010000037.1 GCA_029976805.1 bacterium | reverse complement strand
GGAGAAAGTCGCATTGTCGGCGCTCCCGATTGTGGTGACTTGAGAGTCTTTTGTGGGGCTCTGGAAAAGTTGGGGGCTGATCTCAAGCGTGAAGAGAACGGAGATTGGATTCTCAAAGGCAACCCCTCTCCATGGCCCGCTTGTCAGTCGATAGAGGAAATCGAGATTGACCTGGAGTCGAATGGAACGGCAATGCGATTTCTGACGGCTCTTTCTGCTCTGAGGCCCGGACAGACCGTACTCAAGGGAGAAACCCATCGCCCCGTAGGGCCTCTGGTGGATGCCCTGAGGAAGTTGGGGGCCCACATCGAATACCTCGGTGAACCGGGCTATATGCCAGTGAAGGTCCAGGGGGGGGCGATAGAGGGAGGGCGAGTGGTCCTTCAATCTGCCCTGTCGAGTCAGTTTGCGAGCGCGCTTTTATTGCTCGCTCCCCATACACAGTCCGGACTTCAGGTTCGCTTGGTGGGACCGATCTCTTCTCGACCTTACATCGATCTGACTGCGACAGTGCTGAAAGCCTTTGGTGTTCAAGCGGAGGTGGGGGCGCGGGATCTGAAGGTCTCAGCATGTCCCCAACTCAAGAATGGGAAAATCGTCATCGAAGCGGATGCTTCTGCAGCGGCTTTTCCCCTGTGTGGGGCTGCGATCACCGGAGGTGAAGTCACGGTGGCCGGGGTTGGCAACAAGACGTTGCAGGGAGACAAGAGGATCGCTTCTCTTCTCAAGGATATGGGTTGTCAGGTGGAGATCAGTGACGCCTCGATCAGTATTCGGAGTGAACCACGCAGACCACTTTCATGTGCCATGGAAGAAGTTCCCGATCTGGTTCCCCCTCTTGCCGTTGTCGCTGCCTTCAGTCGCGGGGAATCGATTTTTTCCGGCGTGACCCATCTGAAGGTCAAGGAGAGTGATCGCTTGGAGGTCCTTTGTGAAGGCATGCGATCTTTGGGGATTCGCGCCGAGTGTCAGGGGGATCTGTTGAGAGTCGTGGGGAGCGATGGGGCACATTTGAGTCCTGCAGACCTTGATCCCGCAGGAGATCATCGAATGGCGATGACCTTTTCTCTCTTGGCCCTCAAAGTTCCCGGAACCCGGGTTTTGCAACCGGATTGTATCAGCAAGTCCGATCCCCTCTTTTTCCAGAGACTGGAGAGCCTGATCGAGGCCGGGGATCCACAGCCGGGAGAATCAGACTTTGAGTGATCATGACTTTGACGTCATCGTCGTCGGTGGAGGACATGCCGGCTGCGAGGCCGCTTTCGCCTGTGCCCGAATGGGCTTTGAGACCGCACTGGTCACCCTGAGCGAAAAAACCATCGGTGCCCTTTCCTGCAACCCGGCGATTGGTGGGGTTGGGAAAGGCCAGTTGACCCGTGAGGTGGATGCACTGGGAGGGGTCCAGGCGTATGTCACCGATCTCGCCGGCCTCCACTATCGCATGCTCAATACATCCAAGGGAGAAGCAGTGCGTTCTCTGCGAGCGCAAGTCGACAAGGATTTGTACTCCCGGGAGATGCGCCAACTGATGGCGTTGCAGGAACGATTGCAAGTGGTCGAGGGATCCGTTGAGGATATTCATCTCGACGGAAACAGGATCGGCGGCGTGCGACTCGAAGACGATTCAGTGATTCGCAGCCGCAAAGTCATCATGACCAACGGAACTTTCCTCAGAGCGGTCATGCACATCGGTGAAGAGGTGACCTCCGGGGGACGCGTCGGTGAGGGTGCTGTCGCGGGTTTGACGGGGGCCCTGGGAACTCTCGGTCTTGAAACCGGACGGCTGAAAACGGGAACTCCGCCCCGTCTCGATCGTCGATCCATCGATTGGAGCCTTTTGACTCCACAGGTCCCTGATCAGGAACCGGAAGGATTCTGTCACTGGACTCCGCCACCCCGTCGCGAATGGATGGATTGCCATGTCACCAAAACGGATGAGTCTGTTCATGAGGTGATTCGCGAACATCTGCATCGGAGTCCGATGTACTCGGGGCAAATTGAAGGGGTGGGGCCACGCTACTGCCCATCCATCGAAGACAAGATCGTCCGCTTTCCCGAACGTCAGGGGCACACCCTGCATTTGGAGAGGGAAGGTCTCAATACCGATTCCATCTACGTTAACGGGATCTCCACCAGCTTGCCTGCTGATGCACAGGAGCAATTGGTGGCGAGAATTCCGGGGCTCGGGTCTGCCCGTTTCCTGCGGCATGGTTATGCGGTCGAGTATGACTTCTTTCCGCCCCATCAGATTCGCAGAACTTTTGAATGCCGGGCTCTGGATGGGCTCTATCTTGCAGGACAAATCTGTGGAACCAGTGGTTACGAAGAGGCTGCCGCCCAGGGATTCCTTGCAGGAGTCAATGCGGCTCTTTCTTTGAAAGGCGAGGCTCCGTTGGTTCTGGGCAGGGAAGAGGCCTACATGGGGGTTCTTGCGGATGACCTGGTTCGCTGTGACCCTCGGGAACCGTATCGAATGTTCACTTCGAGAGCGGAATTCCGCCTTCAGCTTCGTCATGACAACGCTGATTTCCGACTGGCCCGAAGGGGGGCGGATCTGGGATTAATCAGTCAGGAGCAGGCGGAAGCGGTGGAAGCGGAATCCTCCAAGGTAGAGGAGACGGTTCAGCGTCTGCACAAAACCTCGGTTGAGACCAAGAGTCTTCATGAGATTCTCCGGGCCCCCGGAGCGGCCTGGGAAGACGTTGAATCGGTCAGGCCGGAGACGAGCGATTGGTCATTGAGTGATTCCCTGAAAGAACGGGTGCGAATCGCGGTCAGGTACGAGCATTACATCGAGCGGCAACAGGATGAAGTCGAGAGGATGCGCCGACAGGAGCAGTGGCTGATCCCCGATGATTTCGATTACGCAGCGATTTCCGGATTGCGGTCGGAGGCACGTGAGAAACTTCATCGATTGCGCCCTGACTCGATTGGGTCAGCACAACGGATCGCAGGTGTCAGCCCTGCCGATATCTCCTGCCTTTTGGTCGTCTTGCGTTCGGGACCCAAGCAGGGAGCGATCGATTGATTGGGCCCGAAACTTCTGCAGCAAAAATGCGATTTCTGCTCAACCTTTATCCCCCTTTTCTTTTTCAGGGAATTCGGGTTCTTTCCATCGAAAATGATTTCCACGGGGCACGCGTTCGTGTGGCCAAAAGTCTTTTGACCCGAAATGTCATGGGAACCACCTTTGGGGGTGCCTTGATGTCTGCCGCAGACCCTCTCTTTCCACTGCTCTATTGGAAAAGCCTGGTCAAGAAGGGGGAATATCTGTCGGTGTGGCTGAAAAGTCTGGATTCGGCTTTTCTGGTCCCTGCCACCGAGTCCGTCTTTTTCGATTATCGCCTCGACCCGGACAAGCTCGAGGCCGCAAGGAAAGATCTGGATCAGACCGGACGAGCCGACCTCTCCGACGAAATCCACGCCTGTTTCGCTGACGGGCAAAAAGTCGCCCGTTTCCGTATGGTCAGCGCTTTACGTCTGTTGGAGCCGGGATCGCCTGCAAATCCATCCCGAAATGGATAGACTGCACCCTGTGGATCGCTTCATTGTGACGAGTCGCTCGGAAGGGGAGACATGATTTCACGCATTGCCATCGTCGGTCGCCCCAATGTCGGAAAATCGACGCTGCTGAACCGGCTCGCCAAAAGGCGGATCAGCATTGTCCACGATAAACCGGGCGTGACCCGCGACCGAGTAACGGTCGAAGTGGAAATCGGTGACCGGGTTGTCGAAGTGATCGATACCGGCGGCCTGGGTATCACCGATGAAGCGGACCTGGATCAGGATATTCATCACCAGATCGATACTGCGATTGCGAGTGCCGATCTGGTTCTGATGATCGTCGACGCAAAAGAAGGACTCCAGGCCCTCGATCATGAAGTGGCCAAGAGACTTCGTCCGCTCAAAAAGCCGACCTTGCTGGTCGTCAACAAGTGTGAGGCGGACCGGGATGAAGACATGGTTTCGGAGTTTTGGGCTCTGGGACTGGAAGAGCCGATTCCCATCTCTGCAGCCCATGGAATGGGAGTCTTGGAGCTCCTGGAGCGATGTGTCGATCTGTTGCCTCTGGGTGGGGAGCACAGTGAGCGACCGGCTCTGCGTATCGCCATCGTCGGTCGTCGCAATGCGGGAAAATCCACTTTCGTCAATGCCTTGATCGGTGAAGACCGAGTCATCGTCAGTGATGTGGCAGGGACCACCCGGGATGCCATCGACATCCGTTTTGAGAAAGATGGAATTCCGTTCGTGGTCATCGATACGGCGGGATTGTTGAGGAACTCCAAGCTCAAGGGGTCGGTAGAGTTCTACTCCCAGAATCGGGCACTGCATTCCATTGGCCGCTCTGACGTGGTCGTGCTGGTGATTGATTCGATGCATGGAACTTCCCAGCTGGACATGCGTATTGCCCGGGAAGTGGTGGATCGTCACAAGCCGTGTGTGATTGCCGTGAACAAGTGGGATCTCGCCAAAGACAAGACCACGACGGAAGAATACGAAGAGTATCTGACTCGCAATCTTCCCTCCCTGTCCTTCGCTCCCGTGTTGTTCATGACGGCCCAAAAGGCAAAAAATGTCACCCGGTGCATTTCACTGGTCCAAAGTATGGCCAAGCAGGCCAACAAGCGGGTCAGTACCGGAGTGTTGAATCGTGCTGTGGATGAGATTCGCAATGGTCCCCGCCCCCGAGTCAAGCATGGCCGGGAGCCGAAAATCTACTATGCGACTCAGGTCGCCGTGATGCCGCCAACAATTGCGCTCTTTGTGAATCAACCTTCCTATTTCACGCCTCAATTGAAGCGCATGATCGAAAATCGATTCCGGGATCTTCTCGAGGTCCCAGAGGTTCCTGTCAAAATTCTCTACAGGGAGAAGGGCAAGAAGGATGAATGATCCTGTCAAAGGACGCATTCTGGGAATCGACCCGGGTCTGGCAAAGATGGGTTGGGGTGTCGTGGATGTCGACGGTCCCGGCTTTCGACTGGTGGAGTACGGATCCCTGAAAACCGGTGGAGACCAATCCCATGCAGAAAGACTTCTGGCCATCGATGAGGAAATCTCTGCGGTGATTCGCCGTTTTTTACCCGAAGTTTCGGCGGTGGAAGAGGTCTTTCAGGGCAAGAATGCGCGCAGTGCTCTCGTCGCGGGTGAAGCCCGTGGAGTTGCGATCGTGGCATGCGGGAGAGCGGGGCTTCCTGTGAGGGAGATTTCCGCTTCTGAAGTCAAACTCGGTGTCACCGGAAATGGTCGGGCCAGTAAAGAGCAGGTTCAGGCCATGGTTCAAAGGATTCTGGGGCTGGAAAAGCCTCCGAAACCGGCGGATGCCGCAGACGCCCTGGCCGTTGCCATCGTGCGTGGACAACGGGATCGACGATCCATTTCACTCGCATCGCCCAGGAGCGGTGGCAGTTAGAGCCGAGTATGGCTAGACTTTCCCCAGCAGATTGCCAATGTTGCCCCTTCAGAGGGCAACAAAAGAGAGGACTCACATGGCCAAGGAAGAGCCCATCGAGGTGACAGCGGTCGTCAAGGAAGCTTTGCCGAATACGACATTCCGTTGTGAACTCGAGAACGGCCACACCGTACTTGCTCACATCAGTGGGAAGATGCGCAAGCACTACATCCGCATCAATCCCGGTGACAGTGTCACCTTGCAGATCTCACCCTACGATCTGACCAAAGGCCGGATCGTTTATCGGGAACGATAGGATTTCATGGTGTTGATTCCTTCCCTTTTGCGTTCCAGGAGCATCGTCCTCCTGTTTCTGATTCTTTTCACCTCTCTCCCTCTCTCCGCTCAGCGGCCTCTGGGAGAACGTGCCGTCAAATCGAAAATCGACCATGAGGTCACTCATGCTTCCCAGTCGGTGACGGGACGGGAGTGTCGTGATCATGTGGCCTGGTTGGCCGATGATGCCCGTGGGGGGCGTCTTGCCGGAACCCTCGGAGCCATTGATTCCGCCAACTACATCGAGAGATTTTTCATGAATCAGTCTCTCAAGCCGGGTGGATTGAACGGCAATTGGCGCCAGAGCTTTATTATTCCCGGGAGAACCGGGCAGCGCGGCCCTTTGGAAACTTCCAATCTTCTGCGCCTGAAAGTTTCTGAAGAAGCCCTGAGGTCCGTGGATCTGAAGTACGCCTCCGAGTTTTTACCCCATGCTGATTCACCCGATTCGATCTTGAGTGGTGATTGTGTCTTCACCTTTGGTGATCTGATCGCGAGTGATCCTCGGGGAAGAGATCCGCTGAAAGATCGAATTGTGATTCTTCCCGTTCCCGAAGCACTCTCGCGCAAGGATCTGGGTGACTTTTGTGAGCAGATCACCAGCCGTGGAAGCACCGGGCTGATTCTTGTGGGTGAGGGAGCCGTCCCGGCAGATCTCCAAAGGCCCGATTCATGGACTCTTGGATCGGGTGATCGCTTGCCGATTCCGGTGGTGCGTGTTTTTGCAACAGGCTGTAACAAGTTGTGGAAGATTTCGGGCCGCCCCGAACGATCCTGGATTTTCCAGTCTACAGATGATGGCCCCTTGCCGATGGGGCGCCCGCGGATTGATTTGGAAATTCGTCGTGAGGGCAGGGATTTGAGCCAGGGCAGTAATGTCTTGGCGCGGTTCATGGGCTCTGACCCACAGCTTCGATCTGAATTTGTGGTCATTGGTGCTCACTATGATCACGTGGGGCGCGGAATGATCGATGGCCTTTCCAGAGGTGGAAAAGGTGAGATTCACAATGGGGCGGACGATAATGCTTCAGGTGTCGCAGCGATGCTTGAGATTGCTGAAGCCTACGCCCTGCTCAGTAAAAAACCGAAACGGTCGATTCTGTTTGTTGCATTTGATGCCGAGGAACTGGGCCTGCATGGATCCAGTGCATTCGTCGCCAGTTCGGGCTACGACCATGAGCAACTCCATGGAATGATCAACCTCGACATGATTGGCCGTAATGACCTTCAGTCAGTCATGGTTGGAAAACGATCGAGCGACGTTTCTCTCGGCATTCACCTCGCCCGCAGTGCAAAAGCATTGGGGATGACTCTTGAAGAAGAGGGAATGGAAGAGTTTCTGGATCGATCGGATCAGGCTCCCTTCCTGAGGGCAGGGATTCCTTCCGTCTTTTTCTTTGGTGGGCTCCACGACGACTACCACATGCCCCAGGATGATCTGGAGTCAGTCAGGCCGGAAAAGATCTCCAACGTGGCCCGACTCGCTTTCCTGACCAGCTGGTTTCTGGCCAACGAAGCCGAATCCGTCAGTTCTGAGCCGACTTCCAACTGACCTGATCGAGGAAACCTGTTTCTGGCTTCAGTCTTCTGAACTCTGGGTTGCTCCGTCGCGAATCGCCTCGACGATATCGGAGTTGGCCAGAGTGGTGACATCCCCGAGTTGCCTTTTTTCCGAGATATCCCGCAACAGACGCCTCATGATTTTGCCGGATCGGGTTTTCGGCAAATCTGGTGTAAAGACGATACTGGCAGGCTTGGCGATGGGACCGATTTTGGCCGCGACATGCTGACGCAACTCCTGAATCAGTTCTTCGCTTCCCTCTGAACCACCTTTGAGAACGACAAAGGCGGCGATGGCTTGACCCGTGGTGTCGTCTTTTCTGCCGACGACCGCAGATTCAGCGACACCATGGTGGTCGACCAGTGCGCTCTCTACTTCGGTCGTGGAAATGTTGTGACCGGAAACGAGCATGACGTCATCCACCCGGCCGAGGAGCCAAAGGTATCCTTCTTCATCGAGTTTGCAGCCGTCTCCGGGGAAGTACAGACCATCGAATCGGCTCCAGTAAACTTCCTTGTAACGCTCTGGATCCCCGTGAATCCCTCGCAGCATCGATGGCCAGGGGGAACGCACGACCAATAGTCCACCGTGTCCGGGTTCCACTTCATTGCCTTCGTCGTCAACGACGACCGCATCGATGCCCGGGTAGGGTGTGGCGGCGGATCCGGGTTTGGTCGTCGTCACTCCGGGAAGGGGTGTGATCATGATGGAGCCGGTTTCGGTTTGCCACCATGTATCGACGATGGGGCAACGTTCTCCACCAATGAATTCGTGGTACCACATCCATGCTTCCGGATTGATCGGTTCACCGACAGAGCCGAGAAGGCGAAGACTGGAGAGGTCCTTGGATTTGGGAATCTCCTCTCCCCACTTCATGAAGGTTCGTATCGCAGTGGGGGCAGTGTAAAAGATGGTGACGGCGTATTTTTCAACCAGATCCCACCAACGTCCCTGATCAGGGAAATCGGGGGTTCCTTCATAGATCAGGCTGGTCGCTCCATTGGCCAGTGGGCCGTAGACGATGTAGGAGTGACCGGTGACCCAGCCACAGTCTGCTGTGCACCAGTACAGGTCCGAATCCTTGATATCGAAAACATTTCGGAAGGTGCTGCTGACCCCGGTCAGATAGCCACCGCATGTGTGGACGATTCCCTTGGGTTTTCCGGTGCTGCCAGAGGTGTAGAGGATGAAGAGTAAATCCTCGGAATCCATCTCCTCCGCCTCGAGAAAATCATCCTGTGTGGGGACGACGTCATGCCACCAATGGTCCCTGCCTTCGGACCAGGTGACTTCATTTTTACAGCGTTCCAGAACGAGAACGGAAGTCACGGTTTCTTGTCCTTCGAGGGCCAGATCGACATTCTCCTTCAAGGGGACGACTTTTCCCCGTCTCCAGGCACCATCCTGAGTAATGACGCCCTTACAGGACGCATCGTCGAGACGTTCACGAAGGCTGTCTGAACTGAATCCTCCGAAGACCACTGAGTGGGCGGCACCGATGCGGGCGCAGGCGAGCATGGCGATGGTGATTTCGGGAACCATGCCCATGTAAATGGCGACGGTATCCCCTTTGCCGATTCCCAATTGCTTCAGGGCAGCAGCGCATTGACAGACTTTGGCAAGGAGCTCCGAGTAAGTGAGGCTCAGGGAATCGCCGGGCTCCCCTTCCCAATGGAAGGCGACCCGGTCGGGGTGGGTCTCAACATGGCGATCGAGACAGGATTCGGTCACGTTCAGACGTCCACCTTCAAACCACCGGTAAACAGGAGCATCCGAGGAATCGAGGAGGCGATCCCAGGGCTTTCGCCAATGAATCTTTTCGGCCTCGCTGGACCAGAAGGCCAGCGGATCCCGGGCTGCTTCCTCGTGTATCCCTGACTGGGCATTGGCCTCGGCGGAAAACTTGCCAGGGGGGTCAAAACGACGTTCTTCATGAAACAGGTTTTCAATGGCGTCAGACATGGAGCTCCCTCTTTCCTCAACGATTCACGAATATAACGACCAGATCCCCCGGGATCGAGGGAACAGGTCTGGATCCGCCATTCGGTGGTTTTCATGGGGATAATCACCGTTAAACTGACGGTTTGCCCACAGACTTTTCACGGGGACCCGCACTCATGAATTTGCCAAAGGCACAGCCCATGATCTCTCTCAGGACAGCGACTCCCGCTTTCTTGCTGTTCTGCGGAATCACCTTCTGCATGTTCAATCCATTCTTGGCTGGCCACGTTCATGGTGAAGCAGCGGGTTCAAAGACTCTCCCTGTACATTCCCCTCCGAAGGCGAGGCAGTTTGTTGACGGGGCAGACATGTCCGGATGCTTCAATCCGGCCGGTGGCTGGAGAGTGGTGGACGGGGTGGTCACCGGGAAAGGCCGAAAGAGTTTCCTGATTGCGGATCATGAGATCGGCAAGGGAAGTTTTGACATCGAGTTGAATCTCACCCTGTCCATCCTTGGGGAAAACTATTCGTCCCTGGATTTTGGACCGGCCAGAGTGATTTTGGGTGGGGATGAAGGGAAGTTGATCTTCCGTGGACTGCCCAAATCTGATACCCGCCAGGTGATATGCGACATTGGCAGTCTGGTTGAGGCAGGAAAACCTTTCACGCTGGTGGTGCGTCGCCGTAATCAAAAACTGCAGGTGTTTGTCGAAAACAAGCGTGTCCATCAGGTCGATGGAATTCGTCAGGATATCGGCGAAATCGGTGTGATTGCCGGCGATGGGGATGTCCAGATTCATCGCTTTCGTGCTTCTGGCAGTTTGCGGGAAGGGCGCAGGAGTATCCGCCTCAATCACGAGGCGATGGCCGCTCTGAGGGAAGATGACCGAATCACCCTCAGCCTTGAAGCGGGCATCGATTTTCTGCTCACCGAATCTCAGGCTGATCCGGAGGGAATCCTGGGAGGGTCCCATTCGGAGGCGATTCCCGGTTCCCGGGCACTGGAGTGTTATGCCCTGATTACTGCCGGGGTCGATCGCGATCACCCCGTACTGCGCCAACACTTCAAGGTGATCGAGAAATCTGTCCCTGCCGCGGAGCGGATGTACGACGTCTCCTGTTGGGTCTTCGCTCTGGACGCTGCCATCACTCAGGCCGAGCAGGATGCATTGATGGAAGCGGGGGTCGACTCCCTGCCACCCTCGGTTCTGAGTCGTCTCGTAAGGAATCATCGAAAGAACCTGGAGGTGGCCGCTGAGATCCTCCTCAAAGGACAGAATGAAACCGGCGGCTGGCGTTACACCTCCACCAGTGTCGATGCGGATACCTCTGTGACCCAATTTGCGGTTCTGGCTCTGGCGGTTCTTGCGAGGCGAAATTTCGAGATTGAGCCCAAGGTCTGGGAGGGGGTCTGTCGCTACATCCTCTCCACTCAAGATAAAGAAGGACCGGTGGTCAAGCCGCAGATCACTCTCGCCCCAATGGTCAGTGAGCCCCTGAATGAGGAAGAGGGTCGCGGAAGGCGTCGGGATGGAACAGGGGTCAAAAAGAAGCCCAAAATCATTCCTCCGCTGACGGGTGAGGAAATGGTGGAGGCTCAGGAAAGAGCGTTCCGTTACGAGACCACCAAAGAAAGTGGTAACTGGAACATGACCTGTGCAGGGGTGTCTTCACTCCTGGTTGCCTACGATTTTGGTGGAGAAGGTTTCACTCCAGATTTTCGAAAAACAGTGCGTGATTCGATTCGCGATGGCCTCGCATGGATGGCGAAAACATGGGAAGCCACCGACAACTGTTACGGAATGTACAGTCTTGAAAAAGTCGGGGATTTGGGCGGAATCAAAAAGATCGGCGACCATGACTGGTATCAGGTCATCAGCGAACACCTGCTCACCAATCAAAACTCTGAAGGCTCGTGGATCAACATGGGCTGGTATGCCGGCAATGCCACTCGCGTCGATACGGCTTTTGCTTTGCTGATTCTGAAGAGGGCCAGCGCTATGTTGACCCGCTCTGCCACGACCTTTGTCATCTTTTCCGGAGGAGGATCTTCCTCGGAAAAAGAGCAATCGGATGAATGGGCCTTGTTGGCCGATTCAGGCCGTTCTGTCCATTTGCCGACTTTGGTTCGGCAACTCCGATTGCGACCGAAGGCCAAGCTGCTGAAGATTTTTGAAGAAGTCATCCTGACGATGCCGAACTATGAGCGACCAAAGATGCTTCGGTATCTGACTTTGATCGAAGAACGGGTGACTTCCCGGGGAGTGGTGAAACGTCTCGAGCAGATTGCAGAGTTGATCAAGCCGGGTGGTTTCGATTCGCCGGAGGAAATGGAAGAGTGGGCCCAATCATGGGCGATGGTTCAGGAGATTCTTCGACGGGAAAAATCGGGTTCTGAATTGTCTGCCGACGACCCTCCTGCTCCTGAGCTCTATGAGGCGGGGAAGCACGATCAGGCCCTGATCGATCTCGCCCAAAAATCGGCAGAAAAATCGGATGTGGCCATGAGAGAGATCTCGCTCAGGGCTGCGATTCAGCTGGGTTGTAAATCGGCTGTCGAACTGCTGATTGAAGATTTGTCTTCCCGCTCGGAGTCGTTGCGCGTTCTCGCCTATGGAGGGATTCGCGCCATCCTCGCCGACTCGCCTCCGGAATTCGATCCGCAGGAAAAACCGCAGCAGAGTCAGGCAGATGCGGCGCGGGTCGCGGCGTGGGCAAGGGCACGACTGCAATAGGGGTTTCCGGCGCACTGCATGAGTCACGCCTCAGGGCATCGTTCTGGTGGGATTTTCAGCCCTTCACATCCGGAAGAGTGATGACAGAAATCGGTCGATTTTCCTAATTCCCGTTTTGAACTCCTGTTTTGCGTGTTGTCATTCTCAGGGGGAATCAGGTCACAGAGGGGGAGAATCCCGCCGGAGTTACTCGATTCACCCATGGGAGTTCGTTAACATCCAAATGACTGGACTGTTCGCAGGTGGGGACCCCTCAAGGGAATCGGCCTGTTGGTCAGTGAAGTGAAACCAATGAGATGAAAGGGGCCGTGGAATGCCCGTTCAGGAAACCCGACAAGGGATTGAATACAGAGTCAAGGATCTTCAGCTGGCCAACTTCGGCCGCCAAGAGATTCGTCTTGCAGAAGAAGAAATGCCAGGGCTGATGGCCCTTCGGAATGAGTTTGGTGATTCGCAGCCATTGGCTGGAGCCCGAGTCACCGGATCCCTTCACATGACGATTCAGACCGCCGTTCTGATCGAAACCCTGGTCCATCTGGGAGCGGAAGTCCGTTGGGCTTCCTGTAACATTTTCTCGACTCAGGATCATGCGGCAGCGGCCGTGGTCGTGGGACCCGAGGGAACCATTGATGAGCCGAAGGGAGTCCCCGTTTTCGCATGGATGGGTGAGACCCTTCAGGAGTACTGGGAGTGCACCGAGTCTGCATTGACCTGGCCTGACGGCACCCTGCCCAACATGATTCTCGACGACGGAGGCGATGCCACCATGCTCGTCCTCAAGGGACGCGAGTTCGAAGCGGCCGGGCAGGTTCCGGAGTATGACAAAAAGGACCCGGAAGAGTGGATGTACGTCCTTGAGACTCTTCGCAACAGCCTTGCCAATGAGCCTGGCAAATGGACCGCCATCGCCGATTCCATCAAGGGTGTCACCGAAGAGACGACAACCGGAGTTCACCGCCTTTACCAGCTGCAGGAATCTGGCCAGTTGATCTTCCCGGCGATGAACGTGAATGACTCTGTGACCAAGAGCAAGTTCGACAACCTTTACGGCTGTCGTCACTCCCTCGTTGACGGCCTTTGCCGTGCGACGGATGTCATGCTCAGCGGTAAAGTCTGCGTCGTTCTTGGATATGGCGACGTCGGTAAAGGCTGTGCTCAGGCCCTCCGCGGTCAGGGAGCCCGTGTCGTGATTACCGAGATCGACCCAATCTGCGCCTTGCAGGCCGCCATGGAAGGCTATGAGGTGACCCAACTCGACGATGTCGTCGCGACTGCGGACATCTTTGTGACCACTACGGGTAACCGTGACATTATCAAGGTCACCGACATGGCCCGCATGAAGCACAACGCCATCGTTTCCAACATTGGTCATTTTGATAATGAGATCGACATGGCTGGTCTTTCCATGGTCGACGGCGTCAGCTGTGAGAACCTGAAGAACCCGCAGGAACATGAGAACCAGGTCGACCTGTGGACCTTCCCCGACGGCCACTCCATCATCGTTCTGGCAGAAGGCCGCCTGATGAACTTGGGTTGTGCAACCGGTCACCCGTCCTTCGTGATGAGTGCCTCCTTCACCAACCAGGTCATGGCGCAGATCGAGTTGTTCAAGAACGCCGAAAACTACGCCAATGAGGTTTACGTGCTGCCGAAGATTCTCGACGAGAAGGTGGCCCGTCTTCACCTGGCGAAACTCGGCGTGAAGCTGACCGAGATGAATGACACTCAGGCGAATTACCTGGGTATTCCCAAAGAGGGACCCTACAAGCCGAATCACTACCGTTACTAGGGCGTCATTCAGGAATTGAAAAAGGGCCGGATCCACAAGGATCCGGCCCTTTTTTTGTGTCTGAATTAACGCTTCCAGGGAGGAGTGGAGCCCGGCTCCCTGCCATGGCGCTGTTGGGCTTCGGCGACGACCTGCGGGTCAAGGTCGCCTTTGCGGGCCAGCAGAGACAGGGCGGCGATTTCGATGCTGGCTTCATCCGTTTCGAAGTGACGACGCAATTCTTCGCGGGTATCTGAACGGCCATAACCGTCTGTTCCCAGGCTGGCCCAAGGAGCACTGACCCAGGGACGCACCAGATCCGGCAATGCCTTCATGTATTCGGTCACCGCGACCACTGGCGCATCACCGGCCAGATTGCGGGTGACAATCGCATCCAGTGGCGGTTGCCCCGGTTGTTGAAGATTCTGGCGGTCGATCTCGATGGCCTGACGCTGGAGTTCCGGGAAAGACGTGACTGACCAGACTTCGGCACGGACTCCATGGTCGTTGAAAAGGGCCTTTGCCACTTCCCGAACACGGGGCAGGGCACTTCCGGAGCCGAGGAGTCGAATCTTTGGTCCGTCCCCTTCGGGAGCACCATCGAGAAGATACATTCCTTCGAGGATGCCCTGCTTCGATCCTTCCGGCATCGCCGGCATTTCCAGGTTCTCGTTGTAGAGGGTCAGGTAGTAGTGAATGTCTTCCTGCTCCTGAACCATTCGGCGCAGACCCTCCTCGATGATCACCGCCACTTCGTAGGCGTATGCGGGGTCGTAGGAGAGGCAGGAAGGGAACGCCGCAGCCATCAGGGGACTGTGGCCATCCTGGTGCTGCAAACCTTCTCCATTGAGCGTCGTGCGGCCTGCGGTGGCTCCCAGAAGGAATCCGCGGCCACGGGCGTCTCCCATGGCCCAGATCTGGTCTCCGACGCGCTGGAAGCCAAACATCGAGTAGAAGATGTAGAAGGGGACCGTCACCTCACCCAGTGTTGAATAACTGGTTGAGGCCGCAATCGTGCTGGCGAGGGAACCACACTCGGTGATGCCTTCCTGCAGAATCTGGCCGTCCTTGCGCTCGGTGTAGGAAAAGAGCAGGTCGTGATCGACTGGCTCGTAGGCCTGTCCACCCGGGGCGTAGATTCCCACCTGCTTGAAGAGGGCCTCCATACCGAAGGTGCGGGCCTCGTCAGCCAGGATGGGAACGATGCGCTTGCCCAGATCCCCGGCCTTGAGCAGGTCACGGAAAAGGCGGGCGAAAGCCATCGTCGTCGAAGCGGGAACTGAGCCCTCAGTACCTCCGTGGAGTTGTGTGAACGTTTTCTCGGGAGGCAGCTCGGGAACTGCAGCCATGGCCCTGCGTCGCGGAATCGAGCCGCCCAGTTGCTGGCGACGCTCGAGCATGTACTGGACCTCCGGTGAGTTTTCTCCGGGGTGATAGAAGGGGGCGGATTCCACTTCGCTGTCCGCCACAGGGATCTCGAGGAGATCCCGCACTGCGCGAACTTCGGAACCCTTCAGTTTTTTCAACTGGTGCGTCACATTCCTCGAGGCAGCGGTGGGACCGAGTGCATGTCCCTTGACTGTCTTGGCGAGGATTACGGTCGGTCTGCCATCTCCCTGACAGGCTTCCCTGTAGGCATTGGCAACCTTGATGCGGTCGTGACCGCCGCGTCCGAGGGACTTGATCTGGTCGTCGCTCCATGAGGCGAGGTAATTTGCCAGCACAGGGTCGTCGCCGATCAGTTGGGCTCGAGTCCAGGCCCCATCTTCTGCGTCCGACCTTTGCCAGACTCCGTCGACGATGGTTCCCAGTCTCCTCAAAAGTCGACCTTCAGGGTCGCTGGCGAGGAGAGGGTCCCAGTTCCGGTCCCAAACGTTTTTGACCACCCGCCACCCGGCTCCACTGAATGCACCCTCCAGATCCTGAATGATCTTGGAGTTGCCGGTCACAGGTCCATCGAGGCGTTGCAGATTGCAGTTGACCACAAAAATCAGATTGTCGAGGCCTTCTCTGGAAGCGATCCGCAGAGCTCCGAGGCTTTCCGGTTCGTCGCACTCCCCGTCTCCCAGGAATGCAAAGACCCTTTGATCAGAAGTATCCTTGAAGCCTCTCGCCTGGGCATACCGCAAAAATCTCGCTTGATAGATGGCATTGATAGGGCCCAGTCCCATTGAGACTGTCGGGAACTGCCAGAAATCTGGCATCAATCGCGGGTGGGGGTAACTGGAGACTCCTCGACCTTCCACTTCCCTGCGGAAGTGATCGAGCTGATCGACGGTCAGGCGGCCTTCGAGGAAAGCGCGTGCGTACATTCCAGGACTGGCGTGACCCTGGAAAAAGATCAGGTCTCCACCTCCAGGGTGATCGATCCCGCGAAAGAAGTGTTGCTGTCCCACTTCGTAGAGGGTGGCTGCAGAGGCGAAGGTGGACATGTGTCCACCAAGGCCATCAAACTGGCTGTTGGCCCTGACCACCATCGCCATCGCATTCCAGCGAACCAGATTCTCGATCCGTTGTTCCATCTCTTCATCGCCGGGATAAGCCGTTTCCTGGTCAGGGGCGATACTGTTCTGGTAGGGAGTAATGGCATGATTTGCTGCCGGAACCCTCAGGGATCGGGAGTGCCATACCAGGCGATCCATCAGATCTCCTGTGCGCTCTCTTCCGGCTACAGAGTGGGTGCTCTCCAGAGATTCGATCCACTCGGCTGTTTCCTGTGGATCATTGTCCGGTGCTGGGGGCTGATGTGAGTTCAAGGCAACTCCTGCTCTTCGCTGAATCAGGATTCCGAATCGGAATCGGGGAGGATGTGGGGAATCCCTTCCACCAGTGGGAAGACCTTGTCGCATCGGTCGCAACGCAGCCCCTCTGAATCCTCTGACAGGGAGGACCGATCGTCGCAAGGACAGGTCAACTGCTTCAGCAGGTCGGGGTGGACGCCCTCTGATTCTTCCGGCATCGCTCTTCCATTTCCCAAAAATGGTGAATCCGGCAGCGAACTGCCCAATCAGGGCTGGCCTTCGATGCCGGGGGAAACTACATTCCCTTGATTCTCCGAGAACGGTTTCAAAGGGCAACCGAATCGGGTGGCCCACGCAGAGAGGAGCCCCGGAATGACGAACAAATTCTGGGCATTTATCCCCTTCGTCCTGATTTTTTGCACTTCAGCAGATCTGGGAGCGATTCCCGGAAAATCGCCTGAGAAGGACGATCTCCGCCGTTTGACCTATTCCGACGTCGACCGGGGGAGGGCTCGGTTTTTCCCCTCTCTGGAGCGCTGGAGTTTTGTGGGCCCGGATCACGCCATTCGGCAGGGTCGTAATGGAGATCCCCTGGATCCCCTGACCCTCGAAAAAGTGGGATTGCGACAGCCTGAATCGGAGTCGGTGGGCTGGCAGGGGCCCGACCCGGCAGTGGGGTTCGACACTGCCTTCAAGGCCGGGATCACAGACCGTGACCCTGCCAAAGGGCGTCCGGAGCTGCTTCTTGCACGTGATCAGGGAATTCGTGTCACGGTCTACGAAAATTATGTGGCGGCTCGTCAAGGTGACGGGGAGGTCTTGATCACCGAGATCCCGGGGGCGATGGAGATGGTTCGGCTGGCTCCCGGGGGCAGGTCGATCAGCGGAATTCGCCAATCCAACCTCTTCGTGGTCGATTTGTTTGAAAACGATCTCCAACAGATCACCGAAGATGGATCCGAAGATCTCCTGAATGGCAAACTCGATTGGGTATACCAGGAAGAGGTTTACGGCCGCGGGAATTTCAATGCCCAATGGTGGAGTCCGAATGGTCGCTACCTCGCTTTCCTCAAACTGATGGAGGAAGGGGTTCCGGAGTTTCAGATTGTCCGCCATCTCCCCTTTGCCCAAAAGGTGATCACCCAGCATTACCCCAAAGCAGGGCAGACCAATCCCCGTGTGGAACTTTGGGTGCATGACACCGAAACCGGGTCAACCCGATCGATGCAGATCACCGCCTTTGATGAGGAACGCCTGATCGTCAGCGTCGATTGGACTCCCGATTCCACCCGATTGTTGGCTCAGGTTCAGGACAGGATCCAGTCATCACTGTCCCTGCTTTCCTGCGACCCTGTGAGCGGAAATGTTGATGTACTCATCGAGGAAAAGTCAGACAGTTGGGTCAATGTTCTCGGAGCCCCGAAGTGGCTCTCGGACGGAACCTTTCTATGGAAGAGTGAGCGCACCGGCTTTGCACACTTGTATCACTACAAACCCAATGGCGAATTGATTCGGCAAATCACCCGTGGGGAATGGGAAGTGGAATCGATTGCCCGAATCGACGAAGAGCGTCGGGAATTGTGGGTCACGGGAAGCCTCGGAAGAGCTATCGAATCGCATCTGTACCGGATTGATTTTGATGGAGAGCTTCTGGTGCAGCTGACCCATGAACCCGGAAGCCATCGTACTTCCATCTCTGCAGACGGGGAGTTTGTTCTCGATCGATTCTCGAGTGTGGAGACCCCGGGTGAATACCGCTTGATCTCCAGAGACGGGCAGATGATTCGGGTCCTTTCTGAAGGCGATATTCCTGCACTCAACACTTTTGAGGATGTGGATGCGACCCTCCATGAAGTGCCTGCAAGAGACGGCTACAGCATGGACGTTATGGTGATGAAGCCCGTCAATCATGACCCGGAGGTTCCGCTTCCCGTCTTTATCAGCACCTACTCCGGTCCCAATGCTCCGACTGTCCGTCAGGGATATCCGGGCTCCGGTTGGCTGAGGTTTCTGGTTCACCAGGGAATGGTTGTTTTGCAGGTCAACGTTCGAAGTTCCAGCAGCCGTGGCCATATCGATACTGCAACCTGTTACCGCCAGTTGGGGGTGCAGGAGTTGATGGATCTGGAAGATGCCATCGATTGGCTTTGCGCAAATCCCTGGGCGGATGCGGGCAGGGTCGGAATCTCCGGCTGGTCCTATGGCGGTTTCATAGCGGCCTACGCCTTGACCCATTCAGATAAATTCGTCCTCGGAATTGCGGGGGGTGGGGTTTACGACTGGCGTGACTACGACACCATTTATACCGAGCGGTATATGGATACTCCGCAGCTGAATCCGGAGGGGTATTCCGCTTCGAGTGTGATCGAGTCCGCTGCGGATCTGCAGGGACACTTGCTGATTCTTCATGGCGGTGTCGATGACAATGTTCATGTGCAAAATGCCATGCAGTTGGCACATCGGCTTCAGGAGAATCGCAAGTCTTTCGAAATGATGATTTATCCCGAATCGGGTCATGGGGTTCGTGGCAGGCCTGCCAGGCATATGCGAGATCTCGAGTGGAAATCGATACAGCAACATCTTTTGGCGCCGGTGAAGGTCATCCCTTGAGCCCCCATCCCGGAAGCGACCTCGTCGAGGGGCGATTGATTAAACGCTATAAGAGATTTCTTGCGGACTGTCAGGTTCCTGAAGTGGGCGAAGTGACCGCGCATTGTCCAAACTCAGGTTCGATGAAAACCCTCGTGGATGGCGAACCGAAAGCATGGTTGCGTCATGTTCCTGACCCCAAACGCAAGTTGAAATGGACCCTGACTCTCCTGGGTGTGAGGCGACGCGGAAAAGCTCTCGTTGATACGGGGCTGCCCAATCAGTTGGTTGCCGATGCCATCGAAGCGGGAAAGATACCCAAGTTGCTTCTCAAGCGGGGGCAAAAGGTCCATCGGGAGATCAAGGTCGGTGAAAAGAGTCGTCTGGATATCGTCATTGCAGGGGAAGATCGTCCTGATGAGACGAATGGTGATGTTTATGTCGAAGTGAAGAATGTCACCATGCTTTCTCCTGTAGATTCCGAAAGAGCCGACTTTCCGGATGCGGTTACCGAGAGAGGTCGCAAGCACCTGAAAGAGTTGATCCGCCTGAAGCAGATGGGGCACCGTGCTGTGCTCTTCCTGTTACTGGGAAGAAGCGATTGTTCAAAAGTGGGATTTGCCAGTGACATCGATCCCGCCTACTCAGAAGCAATTTTGGAAGCCGTGGATGAGGGTGTAGAGATTCTTTCCCATCGTCTTGGTTTCCGTGGCAGTCTCATTCACATGGGTGACGAAGTCTCCATAGAGTTGCCCTGATTCCAATTTGAAATCTGTCACTTTATTGCGGATTCGCTTATCCTTTCTGGTCTGATTGAAAGGTCTCACCATGTCCGAGTCATCTCTGTCGCCTTCCCTTTCCTTGCTCAAAGATCTTGCTTTGGCGTGTGGCCCACCTGGTGCTGAGGGAGAAGTCCGCAAAATCGTTCACCGGGAAATCGGTGGGCATGGGAGTGTCCAGCACGATGGGCTCGGCAGTGTGATCGTCGAGGCTGAGGGAAACGGACCCAGAGTTGTTCTCGACGCCCACATGGATGAAGTGGGATTCTGCGTCCAGTCCATCGATGAAGAGGGACGCATCTGGTTTGTGCCTCTTGGCGGCTGGTGGGGGCATGTCCTGCTTGCCCAAAGAGTGGACATTCTGGCCAGCAGTGGAAGAAAGATTCCCGGTTCCATCGGTTGCAAGCCTCCCCACTTTCTTTCTCCAGCTGAGCGCGACAAGGTGCTTTCACTCGATCAGATGTACATCGATGTGGGTGCCAGAGATTCTGAAGAAGTTCTCTCATGGGGCATCAAGGTGGGAGACCCCATCGCACCCAGGGGGCACTTTGAAGAAATGGCCTCACCCGGTCGGTATTGTTGCAAGGCTTTCGATGACCGTGTCGGAGTTGGTGTCATGATTGAGGCTTTCAGGGCTGCGTTGACAGGAGGGGCCTCCCTGTCATGTCAGCCGATCGCGGTCGCCGCCGTGCAGGAAGAGGTGGGTTGCAGGGGGGCAAAAACTGCGAGCCATCTGAGTCAGCCCGATCTGGGAATCATTCTCGAGGGAACACCTGCGGATGATCTGCCGGGGATGCCACGCAGGCAGGCGGTGCTCGGGCAGGGTCCCCAGATCCGATTCATGGATCCGACAGCACTCTCCAATCGGAAATTGGTTCGTTGGACAGAGTCTCTGGCCGAGAAAAAAGGTATCCCTGTGCAGATTGCAGTTCGCAAGAGCGGGGGAACCGACGCCAGTACCACTCATCTTCATGGCAGTGGAGTTCCCACTGTTGTCATAGGAGTCCCGGCAAGGTCGATTCATACCCATTCGAGCATGATCGATTTCGAGGATTACCTGAATGCCATTGAGTTGGTGAAATCGATGGTCGAGGAATTAGACTCTGCGACTGTGGAGAGTTTTACCCACTACGACGAAGAATAATCCGGAACCTCAATCATTCGCTTGGTCTGAAAGTTGAGGTTCGATCCCCGCATCCCTGCAGATGCTTTCAATGTTGCTCCGACGATATTGTTGCATCGTTGGCAATTCATCACCGATCTCGTCCAACTCGAGGAGAATCTTGCGTGCTTCTTCCCATTTGGAAGACAGGCTGAGAAGTCTCACTCTGGCTTCCAGGGCATCGAACTCATGTTCCGGTCGAACCTCCATGAGATCGAGACTGGTTCCCGCTTCCGCCAACAGTTTTTCAGCAACCTCTTCCTGTCCCGACCTCAGGAGGATCGATGCGAGGCGGGCAAATGACCTTGCACAAAGCGGGTGCTGTATCACGTGGGTCTGTCGGACAGAGACGAGCGCCTCCCGGGCTATCTGCTCCGCTTCCTTGACCTGACCCAGCCTTTGCAAGCAGCACGCGAGAGCCCTTTGATAGCGGGCCGTGATGCTGGACTTTTCGCCACTCAATTCAATCTGAATCCGGATGGCCTCCTCGAGGTGCGATTTGGCCAGCTCCAGTTGCTCATCCTTAACTTCTTCACGCTCACATTCGAGATGAAGGCCCGCCATCTGGAAGAGGCATTCTGCTCTTTCCAAGGAATGAAGATCCCGGCTGGTCTCCTCTGCTTTCGCGAGGGTTTTTTCCGCTTCTTTCCAGTCTCCCTGATAGGAAAAACTCCGAGCCAGGCCCAACAGTCCCGTCAATGCACGGGTGCCTGAGGAATTCTTCAGATTGAGCAGAAGGTCGCTGTGGAATTCTTCTGCCCGAAACCAGTCGCCACGGAGATTGAGAAGCAGTGCTAATTCCAATTGGACTGAGGTGAACAAGTCTATGTCACTTTGCAGAACAGGCTGGTCCAGAGCTTCTTGCAAGGTTTCCTCGGCCTGACTCAGTCGGCGAACCTGTATCTGTGCAAAAGACAATTGGCGCAGAGTTCGGACATAGTCCTCGCCGGGCCAATGGGGGTGTTTCCTGCGGATCTCTTTTTCATTTTCCAGAAGAAGTGCTGCTCTTTCGGGACTTCCGGTTTGTAGAAGGACTGAAGCCATCGTGGCCAGGAGCGTCACCCGTATTTCTGGCTGTTCTGGACCTCCGTCGACGAGTTGATTGGCACCCCGATCCAGAAGGTCATGGGCGTCGATGCGATGAAGAGAGGTTCGTTCCTGACCCGGTTCAATGAAGAGATCTGTCAGGAATTGGGTGACAGCTCTGGAGCGCTTGGCGATCTCGAGAGCTTCTCGTGTGGCTTTTGCGTCCCTTGCACGTGAGTTTTGAATCTCCCTGATCAGGGCAGAGACCTTGCCTGCGCTGGGAGGACGCTGTTCCCAGTCCCGACTCATCGCCTGACGGCAAATTTCTGCCAGATCTTCAGGAGTATCGGGAGCCAATTCGAGAATGTCTGCAGGGGGACCCTCTTTGAGTTTTCTCAAGACTCTGTGGGCAGGCATCGGCCCACAGTTGGCGGATCGGTAGGGGGCATAACCGGTGAGGATTTCATAGAGAAGAGATCCGAGGGCGTAGACATCGGTCCAGGGACCAATTTTCCCCGTATCGGGAAGGGCTTGCTCGGGGGACATGTAAGAAGGGGTGCCGACTACGGCACCATCGCGAGTGACGATGGTAGACCCATCGGGACTGGTGTCCCCGCGGTCTTCGATCTTGCCATGAATGGGGTCGTCTTCCTGATCGTCAACTTTTCGAGCAAGCCCCCAGTCCATGACATAGGTTTCCCCGAATTTTCCGACCATGATGTTGGATGGTTTGAGATCCCTGTGAACCACTCCCCGGTCGTGGGCGAATTCCATCGTGTCACAGATTTTTAGAAAGGCTTCCAGCAGGCGGTTCAAATCCCAGTCAGGATCTCCATCCCGAAATGAAATCATGACATCCCGAAGCTCCTGCCCTTCGATTCGATCCATCGTGAAAAAGAAACGACCGTCTTCTGCACATGACAAGTCGTGGACAGCGACAATGCCGGGGTGGGTTAACTGGGCGGTGATTTTGGCTTCGCGAATAAATCTCTGGGTTCTCTGAGAAGGGGCCACGCCATCACTGTTGCCAAGGATGACCTTCATGGCCACTTGCCTTTGAAGGACCGGGTCCAGTGCCTGCAAGATCACACCCATGCCGCCACGGGCGATCTCTTCCTGAATCCGGTACCGTCCCTGCTCAGGAATCAGTGGGTTGGAGGAGTCTCCTCCATAGGAGGGGGTGATAGAGAGGTGATCGCTGTAACGATCGAGAAGCAATTCAGCAAGACCTTCAGGGTTTTGGGATGCTTCCTTTCCCTTTCCTGTTTTCCCAAGGCGTTTTTTTCGACGATCCATGTAACGGGCCAACTGTTCCATCAATTCGGCCTCGAGTTCAGGTTGCGCCTTGCAAGCTCGCTCCACGGCCTCGTCGATAGAGGTATTCCCGGCGAGAAGTCTGGCAAACACCAACTCTGCTTCAGTCAGATCATCATCGTCGTATTCGTTACTCACCCGGTTTGCTTCCCATTCTGGGGCTGATCCCCACTCCCTTTTTCGTTATCATGCCCTTCAGGAGGCCACCATGACAGATCCTGATAAAGGGGAAAATGCAGAACAGCCACAGGATGATTCTCACTCGACGGAGGAGAATCCTTCCGATGATTTCCCCAATGATCACGACAAAAGTGCAGAAGAATGGCTTCCTGATTTCGTTGCGGGAGACGAAGAGGCATACGGGAGATTGATCCACCAGGAATTGCCCCGTTTGAGAAGACCTGTGGAAAACCGTCTGGGACCCGATCTTCGCCGTCGAATTGACCCCAGCGATGTCCTCCAGCAGGCTGCCTTGGACGTCTACAAGTTGCGCGACAAGTTTGAGGATCGTGGTCTTCCTGCTTTCAGGGCATGGCTCAAGCAAGTCACCATGAACAACCTCAATCGCCTCATCGAAAAAGAGTTGGCTCAGAAACGGGATCCGCGCAAGGAAAAGAGACGCGCAAAGGATTCGGGGAAGAGTCGCTCGCTTGATCCTCTGGGGCATCTTGCCGCTTCCATTTCGTCACCGTCGGCGGGAGTCCAGCGGGAGGAAGCTCTCCATCTCCTTGAGCGTTGTCTTGACATGCTTGGAGACGAGGATCGGGAGTTACTGGCGTGGATCGACCAGGAGGGGATTTCCTACGAGGAAACTGCACGTCGGTTGTCCATCAATATCGAGGCGACACGCCGGAGACACAGTCGCGCGATAGCCAGATTGAGGAAGTTCGCAGACACCATCCGCTCCGCTGGGCCGGGAGATGGAGTCTGATCCACCTTATTTTTGCAGATATCTCCCGGGTTCTCCTCCGGTCTTCTTGACGCTGAAAACCTGAGTCCTAGCATCTCATTGGGGCCGGAATCCTGCTCCTGTCGGTCGTTGGACTGACAATTGCCTCTTTCCTGTTCATGGGAGGTCTCGTGGATCGTTTTGGATCAAACTCGGGATATGTGGATGCTCTTTATGAGCAGTTCAGGCGTGACCCTGCCAGTGTCAGTGCCGCCTGGAGAGAGTTTTTTGATGGATATGAAGCCTCCGCTTCAGACTCTGTGAGTAAAGGCTCAGAAACTCGCTCTCAGGATCCTCTTCCCCAACCTTCACAGGTGATTCGTTCTGCCGGGGGAGGTTCGACAGCCACCCGGGAATCAGCGCCGCAGAAGCCGGTCGCCGCGGATCCATCTGTCTCCGAGTCTGCGGATCCGGTTCTCGAGCCCCTCAAGGGAGTCGCTGGCAAGATTGCCGAGAACATGCAGGAGAGTACGGATGTTCCCACAGCCACGACGGTTCGAAGTGTTCCCGTTCGCCTGCTGGAGGAAAACCGCAAGATCATCAATGAGCATCAGTTGGCATGGGCCCGTCCGAAGGTGTCCTTCACCCATATCATCGCTTTTGCTTTGGTCAGGGGTTTGGCAAAGCATCCCGGCATGAATCACGGATTCAAGTATGTGGATGGTGTTCCCCATCAGATCACACGGGAACATACCCATATCGGAATCGCTGTCGATGTCGAACGAAGAGGCCAGCGGTCTCTGGTGGTTCCAAACATCAAGGCCGCAGAAACGATGGGATTCCGTAAGTTCCTTGCGTCTTACAATGATCTCGTTTCGCGCTCACGCCGCGGTAAGTTGACTCTGGATGACTTTGCCGGGACTTCTGTTTCGATCACAAATCCAGGGATGCTGGGAACGACGATGTCCGTCCCCAGATTGATGGCCGAGCAGGGTGCCATCTTTGGAATCGGTTCCATCGAATACCCCCCGTCCTGCGCAGGAATGTCGCCGAATCAGGTCGGGGCATTGGGGCTTTCAAAGGTGATGACCCTGACCAGCACCTATGACCATCGGGTGATTCAGGGGGCTGCATCAGGCACGTTCCTTGCAACGGTGGAGAAGTATCTTCTGGGTGAAGATCGCTTTTACGAGCAGATTTTCGAAGAGTTGGATGTTCCTCACGAACCCTACCAGTGGTCTCAGGAAGAAGTTTCTTCGGGCAGTGCAGAGGATACGAACTCGCTTGCCTATCGCCAGGCCAAGGTTCTGCAACTGGTCGAAGCCTATCGCACGCGGGGGCACCGCGTCGCCCATCTCGACCCTCTGGGGGGAAGTCCAGCACCCGATCCGGATCTTGAGCTCAGCAGTTATGGGCTCAGCATTTGGGATCTTGATCGCTCCTTCCTTTGTGGAGGAGTGGCAGGGCAGGAAAGACCGCGTCAACTGAGAGAAATCATCGACATCCTGCGCCGTACCTACACGGGATACGTGGGAGTCGAGTTTGCCCATATTTCTGATTCAGAAGAACGCAACTGGCTTCAGGATCGGATGGAGCAGACCGAAAACCATGAAGATCTGACCATCGATGAGAAACTTCATATTCTGAAAAAACTCAATGAGGCCGAAGCGTTTGAAAAGTTCCTTCACTCCAGTTACGTGGGGGCAAAACGATTCAGTCTTGAGGGCACGGAAGCCCTGATTCCTGCACTGGATGCCATTCTTTCCTGTTGCTCCTCTCACGGAGTCCAGGACGTTTTTCTGGGAATGGCTCACAGGGGCAGATTGAATGTCCTCGTCAATATTCTGGGTAAATCTTTGCATCAGGTCTTTGAAGAGTTTGAGGACTTTGATTCTGAATCTCCCGAAGGTTCAGGTGATGTGAAATATCACCTTGGAGCCAGCGGTGAGTATCACGGCAATGGTGGCGGTCCGGTTCGTGTGACCCTTGCCAGTAATCCCAGTCATTTGGAATCGGTTTGCCCTGTGGTGACCGGCATGGCCAGAGCACTTCAGGATCGCAATACCGAGCAACGAAACGTGTTGCCCCTGTTGATTCATGGAGATGCAGCCCTTGCTGGTCAGGGAGTGACCTACGAGACACTCAACATGTCTCAGTTGGACGGTTACGCCACTGGCGGATCGGTGCATTTGGTGATCAACAACCAGATCGGATTCACCACCTCGCCTGGCGAGGGGCGCTCCAGTCGCTACTGCACTGATTTGGCCAAATCCATCGAGGCACCTGTTTTCCACGTCAATGCGGATCACCCGCAAATGGTCGTGCGCATGATTCGCCTCGCTTTTGAATACCGCCACAAGTTTGGCAAGGATGTCTTCATCGATTTGGTGGGCTATCGTCGCTGGGGTCACAATGAGGGTGACGAGCCCGGTTACACCCAGCCTCTGACGACAGCCAAAATCGAAAACCACCGCTCGGTGAGAAAACTGGCTACTGAACGATTGTTGGCGCGGGAAGAAATCGACCTTGAAACCGCTGAGCAGATGCTTTCCGAGTTCCAGACGATTTTGAATGATTCCCTCAAATCGGTCAAAGAGACGGTTGCCGCAGAAAGAACGGTCACCACCCGCCCGGACAATGAAGAAACTGAGGGAGTGGCTTCTCCTTCGATTTCGACGGCGGTCACCGCAGAGGAACTGGAACTGCTTCTGGCTGAGGTCACGAGAACCCCGGATCGATTCCAGTTGCATCCGAAGTTGCTGAATCAGTTCCAGCGTCGTCTGGAGCTGGCTCGATCCGGTGCCGTCGATTGGGGACTTGCTGAGTTGTGTGCCTTCGGCTCCCTGGTTCGTGAGGGATCGCCGGTGCGACTCTCCGGCGAGGACAGTGGGCGTGGAACATTCAGCCAACGCCACGCTGAACTGACCGATGTGGACACGGGACTCCGACACGTCCCTCTGGCTCACATCACTGGCGCCAAGGCGCCCTTCCAGGTTTTCAATTCACTGCTTTCCGAGTTTGGAGTGCTGGGATTCGATTATGGATACAGCGTACAGGCTCCGGAGTCCCTGACCCTTTGGGAAGCACAGTTCGGTGACTTCTCCAATGGTGCACAGGTCATCATCGATCAATACATTTCCAGTGCGGAAGAAAAGTGGCGTCAGACCTCAAATCTCACCCTGCTTTTGCCACACGGATACGAGGGACAGGGGCCGGAACATTCCAGTGCCAGACTGGAGCGATTCCTGCAGTTGTGTGCAGAGGGCAATTTGCGTGTGGTGCAGCCGAGTAATGCTGCGCAATACTTCCATACTCTCCGCAGACAGGTTCATGAAGCCGTCAAGAAGCCCCTGATCGTCTTGACTCCGAAAGGTCTCTTGAGACTCCCGGCAGCGCGTAGCACATCTCCAGAATTTACGGATCGTGGTTTCCAGGAAGTCCTTGTCGACGGTCAGCCCGGCGCCCACATACGCAAGGTATTGATTGCTTCAGGCCGGGTCATTTACGACCTGTTGCAGGAACGGGCTTCCCGCGAAGCAAATGACGTCCTGATCGTCAGGCTCGAACAGTTCTACCCATTCCCGCGCACCGCATTGCAGGCTGTGATGCAGTCGCTTCCTGAGGATTGCGTTGTCCGTTGGGTGCAGGATGAACCCCGAAACATGGGAGCATGGTCATTCCTTCGGGATCGCGATGGTGGTTTCCTCGCAGGGGGACGCAGAGTGACATACATCGGTCGAGCGTGGAGTGCGAGCCCCGCCAGCGGATCCAAATCGGTCCATGATCGAGAGCAGGAAGATCTAATTCGCCGAGCATTCGCGGACTCTTGAGAAATGGGTGAAACACGTGGGTGAATCCGCAGATTTCTATCTCCAATCGACTGCGGCCTTGAACGATTTCATGACGCAGGCCCGCAGTGATGGCCGCTATGGAATCGATCTGGAATTCATTCGTGAAAAATCCTACTACCCCAAACTCGCATTGATTCAAATCTCCGTGGGTGAAGAACTGCGCTTGATCGATCCCCTCACCGAGATTTCTCTCGAACCCATCCTGGAGACGGTTTGCGATGAGAACATCGTCAAGATTGTTCATGCCGGTGGGCAGGACATGGAAATCTTGGAGCTGGAATCGGGTGAAACCCCAGCCAATATCTTTGACACCCAGATCGCCGCAGCCTTTCTTGGGCTGGGATTACAACCGGCCTACTCTGTCACCTGTGAACGCATTATGGGCAGATTTGTCGAGAAGGGGGAGTCGTGGACCGATTGGCTCAAGCGGCCCCTGACCGCAAATCAGGAGTCCTACGCCATCGACGACGTTCGCCATTTGATCCCCTTGCACGATGCCTTGTCTGAAAAGCTGGGTTCAGAAAATCGTCTGATCTGGGCTTTGGCCGAGATGGAAAAGTACGATCGCAGGGAAACCTACCCCCCGCCGGTGGAAGCGAGTTTGAAAAAGGTCAAGAGGTCTGGAAGCCTCGATGCGAGGGGCTTGTCCCAACTCGGATTTCTTTATGAGTGGCGTGAATCTGAGGCGAGTCGACAGGACCGTCCCCGTCGAAGGATTCTTCCCGATGAAATTCTTGTCGAGTTGGCACGCAGGGCTCCGACCAATTCCGAATCCCTGAGATCCCTTCGGGGACTGGATTCCCGGGATGCCCGTCGATATGGCGATGGAATCCTGAAAGCGATTTCGAGAGGACGATCGATTCCCGCTGCTGAGATTCCGGAGATCAAGCGCAGACGTCGATTGGATCCGGAAGAGGAAGCCGCTTTGGAGCTGGCAACGTCTGCTCTTCGAGCTTTGTGCAGGGCAGAGCGGATTGCACCGCCCTTGGTCGGAAACAATGCTGACGTGGAAGATCTGATCCGGGCAAAGGCCGCAGGAGAGACTCAGTCCGATTCACTGAAACTTCTTAGCGGCTGGCGTGGCGAACTTTTCGGTGAACGGATTCTTGCATTCCTGTCGGGTCAGTCCGCCTTGAGGATCGATGCTGAAACAGGCTACCCCATTCTGGAAGACCGCTAGTTCCCGTTCTCATCCACTTCGATGACATCCATGAAGCTGGAGACGCTGAAGATGGCGTTGCCCGCACCGGGAGGCCCGTATCCGGGAGGAACCGGCAGGCCGTGTTCCTTGTGGCAATCCCTCCAGGCAACCAGCAGTCTCGCGTGATATTCAAGAGGAGCCGGCGGCTGGAGTTCACCCGCATTTTTGCGGTCGACCACCAGCGGTGACAGAGGCTCCGGACACCACACCGTGAATCTCGGACAAACTCCCTGGCTCATGAAGAACTGCAAGCCTTCGCGAGTGGATTCCACCGCCTGTTCCGGATCGGTGTATCCATGGGGACGAGACATCTCAATTCCAGCCACAAAGTTGGGGATCACGTTCTCTGCGCCAAAGATATCGGTGGCGGCAATGATGCGCCGGTGCCATTCATCCCGACCGACGTAGGCGGTTTTTCCAGGACACAGAATCGGGAAAAGCTCTTCGTCCCAGATCTCGTAATTGGGGTGGTAAATCTGAATCCCGGCATCCTTCAGAATCTGCTGCTCATCCTCTGGCAGTGCCTGTGTTACCGCTTTGGGGATCCAGCGACCGGGGAATTTTTCTTCGATGGCACGAGCGTAGTTGGCGTAGAACTCCGCCTCTCCCTGCCCCTTCAGGCTACGGGTGACCGACCCTCCTGTCAGGGTGTACGCCTTTGAGGGGGAGTTGACCCGATCGAGGATGCTGAGAGCCTCAAGGACTTCATCCATGGGCTTCACGGTTCGATAGGGACGACCCGCTTTCACCTGCTGTCGGTAGTTTTCATTGATGTCACAAAAACGGCATTCTTCCTTGAAGCCGAAGTACTGACATTTGCGGTAGACGGTGAGGTACACCAGGTAGCCCCATTCGATGGTGGGGGCGACCTCATGAACCGGCTGTCCATTTTCCAGAGTTTCCAGGTAGTACTCCGGTACCGGTTGCAAGTCGATGTGCGAAATGGCCTGGTCCCCACAGCTCAGTGTGAGTTGATCTCCAGCCATATCGGCTCGCCATGGCGAGTACGGGTTCACCCTCACCGAGACAGTCGTTCTGCGAAGGTCCCACGCGCCACCATTCAGTTGGATCTCTTCGGGGGCACTGAGGTTTTCCTCTTGGGCCATTTCATCGATGGGGACCATGTCGAAGCTGAAGATGAAATAGGATTTCCTTTTGAAATCAGCGCAATATTTCAGGGCTTCAGCACTGAAGGAAATCCCGAGTCGGAGCAGGTCCTCTTTGACGAGGGCTTCGACTGGGAGATCGGGGAACATGCCCCGCAGGCGTGAGACGTCTTCCAGTCTTTCTTCCCCCTGTGTGAGAAACAGATCCTGGCTGGCGCCGGCATGGGATTCTGGGGGGAGATTCATGGTTTCACCTCACCGTGAAGGAGTTTGAAGTCGAACTGTACCCTTATTGTCTCGCCGGATCCCCTTGCGGCAAGGGGATCCGGGCTCCTGAGCATTTCTTCAGAACGATTTTGAGTATCCCACTCCGAGCAGAAATTCGAGGTCATTCTCGCGGATCCCTGCGGGTGGACTGCTGTCGTGACGGGCGTTGATCTGGGCATTCAATGAAAACCCGCCGACCACCCGGGTTCTCAAACCGAGTCGTGACTGTGCAAGGATGTCGTCTGGGTCGTCGAGAGAGACAAAGAGAGTGTGATCATGGAAAACGGTCAGGTCTCCTTCTCTCAGGGTCCATTCTGCATTGCCCGCGACTCGCAGGGTGCTGGCAGAATCATCCTCTGCGACTTTGAAATCTTCATTCAGTGCGGAGATTCCCGCTTCTTCTGACCAGGTCAGATCCTCCCGGTCGATGACCTGTATTCCGGCACCGATACCGGCAGTGGTTCTCAGGGAAAGATCGGCAAATCCATCATTCCTTGCCCCGAAGCTGGTGTAGAGGAACCATTCG
>JAPOLY010000059.1 GCA_029976805.1 bacterium | reverse complement strand
TCGATCCCGTTTTGCTGGCAGATTTTTTCGAGAATCAGATCGAAGACCGGTGCGCGGTCAGCCAGAACTCTTCCTGATCCCAGACCTGAATCGCAGGCAAACCACTCCCAGAGATTGCGAATTCGATCCTGGCCCAAACGCTCCAATAACAGTGCGCTGTCATCCCGTTGAAGAAAAAGTCTCCAACGATCGTCCACCATGGGAATGGAATACTCCGGTGAAGCCATCACAGTCCTCCCGTTTCCTGGATCAGGTGATACGCCAACTTCTGCCACAGACCAACAATCACAGTAGCATGCCGGGGTGGTATCGGGAATCACTGGGAGTCTGCCTCCCATCTCCGAAAACCGTGAACCGGTGCTTCGCAGCCCCTCCAGTGATGCCAGTGAATCCTCCACCGATGACGCCGGATCAAAATGATGTCGAGGCGAATCCCTTTTTTTCTGCGCGGGTCTGCACAGGAAAGCCGCCCCAATAACCAACTTGCGGATCTCGCCAACCGAGTCCGTTGCTGAAATGAAACCGGATCCCCGAAGAGGCTGGAACGATACTTCACCTCAACGATCACCAGGCCTGATTCGTCAGCGCAAAGAAGGTCGATCTCGGCATAGGGAGTCCGCAGGTTCCTTGCCAGGATTTCCCATCCCCGAAGCTTCAGAATCGTTGCGGTCACCCACTCCGCCACCCTTCCAAGGAAGTGTTGTCGCCAAATCTGGCGTCTTCGATGAATCATGGCCAAAGATCTCCCTCTTCAGGGAAATCAAAAGGAAGAAGTCGGCGCTGATCCAATTGCCAGATTCGGCAAGAGACCTCATCCGGTCTCGGCCTCTTCTTTAAACCTCATCGCAACAGGAGTTGTGTCATCTTCAGGTTGCGCTTTGGCAGGGTCAGAATCAGAGCCGCGGCGGAGGTCGCAGAGAGGCGCGGAGCAGCCGTGTAATCCTGGGGGTTGTTGTCACGGTTCGGCTGGTAATAGAAGGTTCCATCGGAGCACTGGGAGAGGGTGAACCACCAGCGGTTCTCATCGAGCAACTTGCGCAGGGAAGCGGGATCCTGAGCAGCACCAAAAGCGGTCCACACCATGCCGAGAATCGGTGAGCCGTGGGTATCGGAGAAGGTGTCCGGATGCTCCCCGATACAGCGGGCAGACCGAAGTGCAAACTCCTTGTACCCCCCCTCTTTGGCATCGAGAGCATGGGCCAATACCGCTGCTCCGGTGCGACCCATATCGGCGTACCCCCTTCCCCCGGAAGAGTCTTCATACCAGACGTAGCCACGCTGGTTGGTTCCACGGTCGACAAACTCATGGGCTTTCTGATACGCCCCGGAATCGATTTCGATGCCGCACATCTTCATCAACGCCCAGGCCATCTTTGCCTGCCCGGTAAGGATACAGATGGAGCCGTAACCATTTCCTCCGGGTCGATTTGCGGGGCGATGTCCGAACCCTCCATCAGAGATCTGTGCCTTGACGAGCCAACGATGAATCTCTTCCAGTTCGGGAAGAATCCACTTTTCTTCTGTGGCAAGGTAAATCTCGGCAAGGGCGATGCCATAGAGGGTGTACTTCCAGCAATCGAGCCCTTCATAACGAATCTTGTCGTCGGTACTGCGCGCCATGGACCGGGCTGCCTTGAGGACTCTCTCCCTGTGCAGTTTCGGATCGTCACCCAACAGTGCAAGGACCGCAAAACAGTTGAGGTGCGGCCGGTTGTGCCACAACCCCGAAGCGTTCTGCTTCTCAACGAGATAGTCGATCCCCTCCTTGAGCAACTTTTCACTGCGATCACATTTGAAGGGCCAGTTTTTGGCGTATTTGCCGTAATCGGTTTTCACCTGAAGGCTAATGCGGGTTTTCTTCTCTCCACGGGTCACCAGCAGCGGCAAGGTGCCCTTGGCTGCCATGGCAGCATCGAGGGCATCTGCAAACTCGGTCAGCGGTCCCTCGTAACTGAACTTGCCGACACCATAGCCAAAGGTATGAGGCTTGCTGAAGGGGCGCTTGCCAGCACCGACGATGCGATCCCCCTTCTCCAATTTCCCTGCTGCTGGAGAATCCGGAAAAATGTAGGCCACCTCCAACTCCTGGGGGGACTCGGGGGTCAACTTCACCCGCAGACCCGTCAGGCCCAGATGGATAAACCAGCCTCCGGTCGCGGCATCGGGGCCGACCTCGGTTTTGACACCATACTTGGGGTTATCGAGAAAGACGGAAGTCGCGGATGCCGTTCCCAGAAAAACAACCACACCGAGAAGCAGCACCAGGGAAGAACAGCGGAGGGGATTCGACGACATGACACGCCTTTCAGCCTGAAGAAGTCCTTCAAGTCTCGTCGCCAAAAGCAGACCTGACAAGTGCCAGCCGTCTTGTTGATTACTCCTGGAATAGACCGGGCTGATCGGCATCGGGTGCTTGGGAAGATTTTTGGGCTGGCTTTCGACGACGGGTCGGGCCCTTTCGGCTTCCGTGCTTCTGAAACACCTCCTGAGATTTTTTTCGCGCTTCAGGATCTCTTCTGGCTGCGTATGTTTTTGAAACCCCTTCTTTGCGCGCTTTACCCTCATCGACCAGTGGCGCGGGGTAATCGCTGCCGATTCGACACTGAGAACGCTCCTGTTCCGCCTTGTCCATCTTCCAGGGTTCGTGAATCGATTCCGCAGGGACCCGTGCCAGCTCGGGGACCCAGCGACGGATGTAATCTCCTTCAGGATCCTGATCACGGCCCTGTTTGGTCACGGAGTATGCGCGCACGGTATTGATGCCCGTGGTTCCGCTCTGCATTCCCACCTGAGACCAGTGGATTCCCGGTTCGTAATCGAGGAAAAGTCGCGCCAGATGCAATCCGGTTTCGCGCCATGGGAGCCACAGCGTGTAACTGGCAACCGACATCAACATCGCTCTCATGCGAAAGTTGATCCACCCGGTGGCATGAAGTTGACGCATACACGCATCCAGAAAGGGCCAACCGGTGTTTCCCGTACTCCAGGCCTGAAACTTGTCCTCGACCAAAGGCCGCGGCATACGGGCATCGATGACCGGATTCTGTGCGACGACGTCGAGATCCGGTTCCATCTCCAGTTTCTGCATGAAGTGGCAATGCCAGGCGAGGCGGCTTTTGAAAGAACTCAGCGAAGGCAACCAGCGCTGTGTATCGCGGCCTTCTTGGCGCAATGATTTCAGCTGCTTTTCACGCTGTTGTGTTTGTTGCACCACCCTGCGCAGACTCAGACAACCCAAAGCCAGATAGGGTGCCAACCGTGAGCAGTGATAAGACCCGGAAAGCGGACTCGACATGGCGTAGCGATAGGGCTCACCGCGCTCTTCAAGAAAACCGTTCAACACATCCTGTGCCGAGGACTCTCCCGGATCAGGACGATCCCTCAAGGGTCTTTCGGGAAAACCGAGGCTCGAAAGATCCGGGCAGGACCATTGATCCAGTGACGGGATCTCCGGTGGAGCAGGGATCAACTCCGGGGCATCCGCCAATACCTGTCGCATACGCCGATCACGGGCACTCTTCCACGCATCTCTGCCCTTCAGTCGTCGAACGACTCCGTTACTGGGAGTTTCATGCCAATCGACACCCATCTTTCGGCACCACTTCTGCACCGCTCGATCCCTTTGGAAGGACCAGTCGGTTCCGGTTTCTTCGTGGGAATGCAGCGCGGTCAACTCGACCGTTTCATGGAGAAGTTGAAAGACCTCCAGGGGATCCGCATGAAGGATCCACAACCGGGAACCGCGACGCTGAAGTTCACGATCGAGAGCACGGGCGCAATCCAGTTCCCAGTGAAGGTGAATCTCGGAAGTATCCGGCTGTTTCAGCCTCTCGGGCTCGACAAAAAAGAGGGGCAACAAGGATTGCCCAGACAGGCCGGCGGAATCGATGGCCTGAAGAAGGGGAGGATGGTCGCGGAGGCGCAGGTCGCGCTTGAACCAGATGACTTCAGTGGCCATGGAATGATCCTGTGATCCAAAGCCCTGAAAGTCGAACCGCAGCAACTGCGGTCAAGACACAAAATCAGCCGCCAACTTCTACCCCAGAAGCGGGCGGCTGATCCCGAAAAACTACTCGCCCTTGCGGGTCGGAACCTTCTCGCGGATGCGAGTGGCCTTGCCGACACGGTCGCGAAGGTAGTACAGCTTGGCACGGCGAACACGGCCACGACGCTTGACATCCACTTTCTCAATCCACGGAGAGTGGAAGGGGAAAGTACGCTCGACGCCTTCTCCGGCGACGATACGACGCACGGTGAATGCGGAACGATTGCCGGCATTCTTGCGGGCGATCACGGTGCCATTGAAGATCTGCACACGCTCTTTTTCACCCTCGACGATGCGCACGTGCACATCGACGGTGTCGCCGATCTCGAAGTCATGCTCTTTTTTGTCTTGTGCGGACTCGAAGTCCTCGATCGCTTTCGCCATCATTCTTCTCCCGGAACCGCTTTGGGTTCCTGTTCACTCGTCGTCTGGTCCCCGGCACCACTGCGCTCGGAGGACTGCCTTCGGGAATCCCGTCGGCGCCATTCTTCGATGGCTCCGTGATCTCCGCTGCGGAGAACCTCCGGAACCCCTCGCCCCCGATACTCGGGAGGGCGAGTCCAGTGCGCATGGTCGAGGCCATCCGCCCCGGGCCATGCATTGAAGGAATCCCTCAGAACCGATTCCCCGTCACCGAGAACCCCCGGCAACAACCGGATCGTTCCCTCGAGGATCGCCATCGCCGGCACTTCTCCTCCGGAAAGCACGTAATCTCCCAGAGAGACGCGCTGCCACGGATAGGCCTCAACGATACGTTCGTCGTATCCTTCGTAGCGACCGCAAAGGATCACCAGGCGTTTCACGCCGGCGAAATCCTCGAGATCACCCTGCCCCAGCTGTCGTCCCCGTGGACACATCAGCAGAAGCTTCGTTCCCTCCGGTGCCTTCTCTCCCGGTTGTACCCCCAACACGTCGAGGGCTCGAAAGACCGGCTCCGGTTTCAACAACATTCCAGGACCTCCCCCGTAGGGGCGGTCGTCCACAGTTCGGTGACGGTCCTCACTGAAGGCGCGGAGATCGACAGTCCGAATCTCTACCTGGCCCTGCTTGCGGGCCACTCGCACCATGCCGTTCTGGAGGAACTCATCAAAGAAGCGGGGAAAGATCGTCAGAATGTCGATCTGCACCGGCTACTCCGAACCGCAATCGCTCAGGAACCGCCCTGTGCCTTCTTCTTGGCACGCTGGACAGCACGGCGACTTTTCTTGGCCATGGGCCACTTCACATCCACTTTGCGCAGGAAAGAGGTCACCGTCTCACTCGGACGGGCTCCCTGGTCGATCCAGTGTTGCACACGGTCGACATGAATCTTCACGCGCTTCTCGGCGTCATCGACCATCGGGTCGTACCAGCCAAGGGTTTCCAGGGATCTTCCACCCCGGGCGTTTCTCTTTTCGATGGCCTCGATGCGATAGAAGGGCCTGTGGGCCCGTCCGCATCTTTTGAGACGCAAGGCTACCGCCATGATCGTCACTCCTCGTATCTACTCAATTTCACGACTCTAAATCAGGCGCTGTTGCAGCCCTGCTCAGGGACCGGGCATACCGATACCCCGGCACATTCCCCTTTGGGGGGAACGACTGAAATTACTAGGATGGCCCCAAAGCATCAACAGCGACCGACGAATTTGAGCGATTCTTCCGGGAAAAAAGCAGTTTCCGGGCCGAATTGGCACTTTCGACAGAGGTCAGTCCGGAAATCAGCGGCGGCGGGACTTCTTGCGACGCTGACGCTCCTGTTTGCGTTTCTTGCGTCTTTCGTCCTTGCTGGGGCCGGCTTTCCCTTTTCCAGGGCCTCCGGGAGGTCCCGGAGGAGCACCCAGGCCGGGGATCTGCGGCATCTCTCCGGGCATTCCCGGCAATCCCCCCGGCATGCCTGGCATACCCGGCATACCCCCGGCATCGGCATTCTGGAGATCCTCCATACCCTGCTTCATGTCGCGCATCCCCTTGAGCTTGCCAAGGAAACCGGACTGCTTCTTGAAGCCCTGCATCATCCCCTGCATCTGTTTGAACTGTTTGAGCAGATCATTGACCGCCTCTAGCGGACGGCCCGCTCCGGCAGCGATGCGACGGCGGCGGCTGGTATTGATGATTTCCGGACGCTGGCGCTCCTTGGCGGTCATCGACTGGATGATGCTCTCGACGATCACCAGTTCATCTCCCTTGAGGTCCATCTGATCGACTTGGCCACCGATCCCGGGGATATGGGAGAGCAGATCCTTGAGACTGCCCATCTTCTTGATCTGGCGCAGCTGCGAAAGGAAGTCCTCGAGGGTGAAACTGGCCTCGAGCAGTTTCTCCTGCATCTCGGCCTGTTCTTTTTCGTCGATGAACTCCTGGGCACGGTCGACGAGTCCGACCACATCGCCCATGCCGAGAATCCGCGAGGCCATCCGATCCGGATGGAATTCATCCAGTCGGTCCAACTTCTCACCGACACCGACAAACTTGATCGGCTTGCCGGTGATCGCCTTGACGGAAAGCGCGGCACCTCCGCGGGCGTCGCCATCGAGCTTGGTCAGGATCACTCCGGAAAGCTCGAGGGACTGGGAGAATGCCTCCGCCGAGCGGACCGCATCCTGACCCGTCATCGCATCACAGACGAAGAAGGTCTCATCCGGCCTGGTCTTGTCGGCGATCTGTTTCAGCTCGCCCATCAACTGGTCATCGACGTGAAGGCGACCGGCGGTGTCGAGGATGATGACGTCACACTTCTGTTCGCGGGCGGCTCCGAGGGCCGCTTCACAAACCTGTGGAGGGGTCAGGCCTTCCTGATGGAAAACCGGCACGTCCAGTTGGCGACCGAGCACCTTCAACTGCTCGATGGCCGCGGGCCTCTGCAGGTCTGCAGCGACGAGCATCGGCCGCTTCTTTTTTCTTTCACGGAAGTAACGGGCCAGCTTGCCGCAGGTGGTCGTCTTTCCCGAACCCTGCAGACCCGACATCAGGATCACCGTCGCGCCCGATTTCTTCCACGCGATCTCGTGGTCGACCGGGCCCATCAGATCCGTGAGTTCATCCTGAACGATCTTGGTGAACATCTGGCCGGCGTCGACACCTTCGATGACTTCGGCACCGAGGGCCGCCTCACGAACACGCTTTTCAAAATCCTTGACTACCGGCAGCGAGGCATCCGCCTCCAGCAACGCACGGCGAATCTCGCGGCTCGTATCCTTGATGACATCTTCGGTGATCTTGCGTCCACGCAAGCCTCCGACGATGGCAGTCAGTCGTTGGGTCAATCCACCCAGCATCGTTTACCCCTGTACCGTTTCTGATTCGATCTGTCGATCCTCCACGCGCTCCACATCCGCACCGAGGCCGCGCAGCTTGACCTCCATCGATTCGTAACCCCGCTGCAGGTGATAGATCCTGCGCACCTGGGTCGTTCCCGAGGCTATCAATCCGGCGATCACCAGACAGGCACTCGCCCGCAGATCACTGGCCATCACCTCTGCGCCGTGGAGCGGTGCCCCGCCCTCGATGATGCCAGTGGAACCTTCCTTGCGCACCTTGGCGCCGAAGCGGCGCAGCTCAGAAAGATGCATGAAGCGATCGGGGAAGATCTTCTCGGTGATGAGGCTGACCCCGTCCGTCTTGCACAACAGTGCCATCAAAGGACCTTGCAGATCTGTGGGGAATCCCGGATAGGCGAGGGTCGCCACATCACAGGGTGTCACCTGATCGACACCGGTCACTGTGACACTGTCTTCACCGATCTCCAGCGGAACGCCGATGTTTTTCAGAATCGACAACAGGGCCAGATTGTCTTTGGGTCGACAATTCCTGACTTCCACACGACCGCCTGCAGCGGCGCCTGCCAGAATGTAGGTTCCGGTTTCGATGCGATCGGGAGGAATCGTGAAAGAGACTCCGCCCAGCGATGCGAATCCATCCTGACCGACCCCTTCGATGCGAATCGTCGGTGAACCATCACCTTCAATTTTGACGCCGAGGGTTCGGAGGAAGTCCGCGGTGCTGACCACCTCGGGTTCGCAAGCGGCTCCCTCGATGACGGAAACGCCATCCGCGCCGGCGGCGGCCATCATCACATTCTGGGTTCCGAGAACCGTCGGTCCCATCGGGCCCGAGAGATAAACGGATCCGCCTTTGAGGGGACCATTGGCGATGATGTAACCATTCTCGTGACGAATCTTCGCGCCGAGCGCTTCCATTCCCTGAATGTGCAGGTCGATGGGACGGTCGCCGATGTTGCAGCCACCTGGCAGCGAGACCACCGCCTCACCCCGACGGGCGAGCAAAGGTCCAAAAGATGAAATCGAGGCACGCATCTTTTTGACCAGATCGTACGGCGCTTTGACCGGGCCCTGAGTGGGCACTTCGATGGCCACCTGATGATCGCGCTTCTCCACCTCGGCGCCGAACTGTCGCAGGATTTCGAGGGTGGTGTTGATATCGCGCAGACCGGTGGGGACCCCTTCCAGCAGGAGCGGCCCAGGGGCCAGCAAACTGCCAAAGAGGATGGGAAGGCTGCCGTTCTTCGACCCGGAGATTTCAACCTGGCCATTGAGGGGCAATCCGCCCCTGATCACGAATTTGTCCAAGAGGAACCTTTCAGAGAGACCTGTCACTGTCCGGTCAGAAGAGACCGGAACCCGTGAAGGAGATATCCAGCAGCGCAGGTCTGATTGTGGCGGACAGGACTGAACTGTCAACGGTCCGTTGGTATCCGGAGTTCCTCAGGAAGCGTGGGAGCCCGAGTGCAGATGCAGGGCCCGGGGAATCGACGACAGATCGCGACGGATCTCCACCACCCACCCAGACTTGCGACCCAGTTCAGCGATGGTTTCCGCCTGATCGTGTCCACACTCGAGCAGCAATCCCCCATGGGGATGGACCCGCCCCGCGAGCCCCTCGATCAGCCGCCGGTAGTGACCCAGACCATCCCCATCGAGGTGATCCAGAAGAGCCACCTCTGGTTCAAAGGTAGAAACCGCTGTCTCCAGCAGTGGGTCTCCCGGAACGATATAGGGTGGGTTGGAGATGATCAGGTCAAAGGCATCTTCCAGGGGGTCGTAATGACTGCCGTGGAACAGCTGGATCCGCGACTCCAGGGCATGGCGCTGGCGATTGCGCTCAGCCACCGCCAACGCTTCGGGGCAGATCTCCACACCCACACCGATGAGATCGGAGCGCTCGAGGGCCAAAGTTGCCAGTACCGCCAGAGAACCGACACCGATCTCGGCGACGCGGGGCTTCTCCCGATCTGCCAGAATCTGCAGACCCCATTCCACCAACAGTTCCGTCTCCGGTCGTGGCATCAAAACCGCCGGCGTGACCTCAAAGGCATGACCGTAAAACTCCCACTCGCCAAGGATATGGGCGAGGGGTTCCCCTTGGGCACGACGACCGATCTGTTCGAGAAAGCTCTGCGCCACTTCGTCCGCGATCGGAAAGTCCTGATGCAGTTGCGGGTCACGGTGGTCGATCTTCAGCAGATGGGCGAGAAGCCAGCGGGCATCGAGTTCGGGCGCATCTGCCTCGGGCAGTTGGTGAATCGCCTGCTGAATCAGATCCCGGGAGTTGGCCATCGATCCTGGGTCAGAGCGCCTGAACGCGCTCTTCCCTGTCGTGGGCCTCGAGCTGGTCGAGGAGATCGTCGATATCCCCGGCCATGAAGCGGTCGAGGTTGTAGAGGGTCGCATTGATCCGATGGTCGCTGATGCGGTTCTGCGGGAAGTTGTAGGTGCGAATCCGATCGCTGCGATCGCCGCTGCCGATGAGGGAACGACGCAGGGCGTCCTCCTCCTCCTGCTTCTCCCGATCCGCCAACTCCTTGAGACGGGTCTTGAGCAGGCGCATCGCCTTGTCTCTGTTGCGGTGCTGGGATTTTTCGTCCTGCATCGATACCACCACACCGGTGGGCAGGTGAGTGATGCGCACCGCACTGGAAGTCTTGTTGACGGACTGACCGCCGGGACCGGATGCACAGAAGGTATCGATGCGCAGATCCTTGTCCTCGACGTGAATCTCCGATTCCTCCGCTTCCTGCATCACTGCGACGGTGATCGCCGAAGTATGAATGCGCCCCTGGGTCTCGGTCGCTGGCACCCGCTGAACCCGGTGTCCTCCCGACTCGAAACAGAGACGGGTGAACGCACCCGACCCGCGGACCGCAAAGGTGATCTCCTTGTAGCCACCGAGATCGGTGGAGCTCTCGCTGAGCACCTCGATCTTCCAGCGGCGTTTTTCGGCGTAGAGACTGTAGAGGCGGAACATATCGGAGCAGAAAAGCGCTGCTTCCTCTCCGCCGGCACCGGCGCGCACCTCAAAGATGCAGTCGTCGCCGCCCTCAACCTGTTGATCGAGGATGGCCATTCGCACAGCGCGGGCCTTGTCGCGACCCTCTTGCTCCAGATCGGGGAGCTCCATCTCGGCGAGTTCCTTCAGCTCCGGGTCGTCGCCACTGGCGATCAGTTCACGGGCCTCATCGAGAGACGCACACGACTTGTTGTAGTCACGGAAAAGGGTCACCAGGGAAACCAGAGAGCCGTGCTCCTTGAGCAAATCCTGGAACTTGCCGCTCCCCTGCTGGTCCGGGTCGGAGATCAGCTTCTCCAGCTCGACGAATCGCTCATCCATCTCTGACAGTTTGTCGAGAAGGTTGCCCTCGATCGGTTTCTCGAGGAAATCGGATGGATCCTTGTCAGGAGCAGACATGATCATTCCCTTTCAGGGAAAACCGGATGAAAACAGGGGCCGGAAAAAAGCCATCGCTGGCTTCTGTCCGGCCCCGGTCTGTTTCTGGATTTAGGAGTCGGCGTCGGCCGGCTTCTCGGCTTCGTCTCCACCGTCAGCGGCTTTTTCCGCAGCAGGGGCATCCTCAGTGCTCGCCTCAGCAGCGGGTGCTTCCTCTGCCGGAGCTTCTGCAGCAGGCGCAGCTTCCGCTTCTGCCTTCGGGGCCTCATCGGCCGGTGCTTCCTCGGCCGGGGCTTCCGCAGCGGCTTTTTCAGCAGCAGCAGCCTCTTCCGCAGCCTTGGCAGCCGCTTCTTCTTCCGCCTTCTTCTTCTTCTGCTCAAGGATGGCCTTGCGGCGATCCTCACGCTCCGACTTGCGCTCGGCGGCAGCTTTGCGGTCTGCCTCTTCATCTTCGAGCATCTTGCGGTGCTTCTCCTTCGACTCCTCCGCCGCGGCGGTGATCATCTCGGAGGCCTTGCCCTCTTTCCAGTCGAAGCGCTTCTGGAACTTCTCCACCCGGCCAGCAGCATCGACGAAGGTCGACTTTCCGGTGTAGAAGGGGTGGGAGGCGCTGGAGATATCCAGCTTGAAGAGCGGGTACTCCTCGCCGTCTTCCCATTTGATGGTGTCGGTCGTTCTGACCGTCGAGCGGGAAAGGAAGGCGAAGTCTGCGTTTTTGTCCTGGAAAACCACGAGACGGTAGTTGTCCGGGTGGATATCTTTTTTCACGAGTCGATCTCCATTCGCCCCACTTCGAGAGCGGGGCTACGTAACAGCGGTGACGATATCCCGTTTCCGACGACGCCGTGTCGTCCAGGGGAACCGGGGTCGCTCCACCCACGAACAGGGCTGAAGATCGCCGTTGGGCGAGGGCCTCCGCCGAGTCCGATCTAGAATCGTACGAATTGCCCCCCCTCTGTGCAAGGAAACCGGAGAATTGGTGTCCTCCGAAGCCCTTTACTGGGATTCACCCCGGTGGGTCCATCCCCTACGATGGAGCTCCATGAAGGACGGAAACCATGAATAACCCCCTCTTTCTGCGATTTCGCGACTCCCGTGGGGATCAGCAGGAAAAGATCCTCGATCGTGAGATGACCCTCGGTCGCACCGATGCCTCGGATATTCGCATCGACGATGAGACCATCTCCCGCAAGCACGCCAGCATCATCTGGGAGAACGGTGCATCAGTCATCATCGATACCGGCAGTCGCAACGGCATTCATCTGGGTGAAGAAAGAGTGGAACGGATCCCCCTTCGCGATGGCCTGGTTTTCCGTCTCGGCGGAATTTCTATTTTCGTCGAAGACCCCAACACCGGCCCCCAATCGATCAGTGTGAATCAGGAGCTGCCCCAACAGGGAGTCCTCGACTCGCTGGTGATCGACGACTGGCAAACCAACCTCGACAAAAGCGATGTGAAATCGACGACCACGGAACAGTTGGGGGTCGCCCTCAAGCTGTTCAAGGATGCGGCGGAAACACTGCTGACCGGTTCGGACCTGCAGGAAGTGGCGGAGGGAGCCCTCGAACTGGCGCTCCGATCCCTGCCCGTGGACCGCGGCTTCGTCAGCCTCCTCGATGATGATGGACAACTTCAGTCCGTCGCCGAGAAAAGCCGCGAGGGTCTGGTGGATCAGGAATCGATGAAACTGTCGAGCACCATCGCCCAACAGGTCATCGACGAGCGACTGGCGGTACTGATCCGCGACACCGGCAATATGGATGGACTCTCCGCCGCACACAGCATCGTTCAGATGAGCATCCAGTCCGCACTGTGTGCGCCGTTGACATCCGGCGACAAGGTTCTCGGCATCATTTATGTCGACTGCGTCACCCAGGTGAAGTCTCTGGAAAAGAACCACCTCGACGTACTCAGTGTGCTGGGACTGATGGTCAGCAGCGCCATCGAGCAGGTGCGACTGACCCAATCGGTCGCCGAGGAAAAACGCCGCCGCGAGGAGCTCTCCTGTCGCCTCTCTCCCAACGTGGTCGACAAGGTCATCGCCGGCGAGGCCGCTTTGGGATCGCAGGACCTGGAGATCACGGTGATGTTCGCCGATATCGTCGGCTTCACTCCCCTCTCCGAAAGCCTCGAGGCGCATCAGGTGGTCGAGCTGCTCAACTCCCTCTTCGACGGACTCACCGAAGAGGTCTTCCGTCAGGATGGAACCCTCGACAAATATATCGGCGATGCGATGGTCGCCTTCTTCGGTGCCCCGGATCCTCAGGAAGATCATCCATCCCGGGCGGTCAAGGCAGCGATCGCCATGCAGGAGCATCTGGCCCGCTTCAATGCAGAGCATCCGGACTGGCCCGACTTGCGAATGCGCATCGGCATCAATTCGGGCATCGCCACCGTCGGCGATGTCGGATCGCAAGCTCGCCGGGACTACACCGTCATCGGCGATACCGTGAACACGGCCAGCCGATTCGAATCCCAGGTGGCGACACCGGGAGAGATCATCGTCGGACCCAACACAGCAAAAGCACTCGAAGATTCGATTCTTCGGGAAGCTCTGGAACCGGTCAGTGTCAAAGGCAAGAGCCAGCCGGTGGAACCGTGGAGAATCACGGGCCTCAAGGAATAGGTTGGGGTTTCAGGAATCCGCGTTCAGGAACTGCCTTGTTAGAGACAAACGCGATTAAGACAAATGCTGCGCAGCCGTGTCGCCCGCCGGCGGAGCCGCACCATCGTTGCGATCGTCTTCAGTGGCTGACAGATCGACATCCAGATCTTCTGTCTTGGGAGCGGGAACAGCTTCATCTTCGTCCAGCGCAGTGACCAGACTTTCATCGATGATCGTCTTCTTGCCGCGAATGCTGTCTTCAGAGATCTCGAAGAGGATGTCACGCATCAGATCCTCGACGACGGAACGCAATCCACGGGCACCAGTTCCTCGCTCACGGGCGATGCGCGCAATCTCGCGCAGGGCGCCCGGGGTGAACTCGAGCTCACCCCCCTCCATCTGGAAGAACTGCTGATACTGACGCACCAGCGCATTGCGCGGCTCGGTCAGCACCTTGACCAGATCCTCTTCATCGAGGGGCTGCAGAGCGGTGAGCACCGGCAGTCGTCCGACGAACTCGGGGATCATGCCGAACTTGATCAGATCCTGAACCTGCACCTTGCCGTAAAGGCGGGCGCGCTCATTGGGATCCTCGATATCCGGCAATTCTTCTGATTCTTTTTTCTCTTCCCCTGGACGGAAGCCGACCTTGCGCGCATTGAGTCGCTCGGCGACCACCTCCGGCAAGCCTTCAAAGGCACCGCCGCAGATGAAGAGAATATTGGTGGTATCCAGTTGCAGGTATTGCTGCTCTGGATGCTTGCGGCCTCCCTGGGGAGGAATGTTGGCCACGGTTCCCTCGAGGATTTTCAGCAGTGCCTGCTGCACGCCCTCACCGGAAACATCGCGGGTGATGGAAACATTCTGGGTGGCCTTGCCGACCTTGTCGGTTTCATCGATGAAAATGATGCCGCGCTCTGCCTTGGCCATATCGTAATCGGCGGCCATGACCAGCTTGAGCAGCAGGTTCTCCACGTCTTCACCCACGTATCCCGCTTCAGTGAGTGTCGTCGCATCGCCGATGGCCAGCGGTACGTCGAGAACACTGGCGAGGGTCTTCGCCATCAGCGTCTTTCCGCTGCCGGTGGGGCCGATCATCAGGATGTTGGATTTCTCGATCTGCACATCTTCTTCACCCTCCGCCTTATCGCGGCTGGCGAGAGTGTCGAGATGAACGAGACGACGGTAATGCAGATGGACCGCCACCGAGAGGGTGCGTTTCGCCTCCTCCTGACCGATGACGTAGCGCTGCAATTCGTTGTAGAGCTCCCGTGGACTCGGGACCTCATCGAGGGTTCGGGGTGCGGTTTCGGTGACAGCCTCGCCACCCTGCTGCGGATCCGGATGGATGATGACGTGGCAAAGGTCGACGCAGTCGGCACAGATGAAAAGGCCCGGAGGGCCGGCAATCAGGCGAGAAGCCTCATGGGCTTGCTTGCCGCAGAAACTGCAGTTTTCCTTGCCTGATTGCCCGGATCCTCCTGAAGACGACATGACGGAACCGCTTAGCTGGTCTCTACGGCTGGCTTCAGGGTTTCGATCACCTGGTCAACCAGGCCGTACTCCTGAGCTTCACGGGAAGACATGAAGAAGTCCAAATGCGAATCGTCGGTGACTTGGCCGACCGACTGGCCAGAGTGGCGACTGATGATCTCGCTCAGTACTTCCTTGTTGCGCTTGATCTCATTGGCCTGGATCTCGATGTCCTGGGCGGTGCCTTGGGCACCTCCCCACGGCTGGTGAATCATGATGCGCGAGTGCGGCAGCGCGTGACGCTTGCCTTGAGCACCGGCCGCAAGAAGCACTGCACCCATGGAGGAAGCCTGACCGATGCAGAAGGTGGCGATATCGCACTGCACAAACTGCATGGTGTCGTAAATCGCCAATCCTGCGGTCACAGAACCGCCGGGGCTGTTGATGTAAATGTTGATGTCCTGGTTGCGGTTGTCGGAAACCAGAAACAGGATCTGGGCGATCACGAGGTTGGCCGTGTGATCGTGAATGCCATCACCGATAAAGATGATTCGATCCTTCAGGAGTCGGGAGAAGATGTCGTAGGACCTCTCTCCGCGACCGGTCTTCTCGACGACGATTGGTACGAGGTTGTCATGAATCTCGTCGATCTTGCGCATCAGGTCGTCACTCATCTCGTGTCTCCCCCTATTTTCTGACGGTTGAACTCTTCGTTACTGTATCAACGTTTTCCGTGCTCCTCAGGAGCCCGACACTTTTGCTTTTTTGCGCAGCAGCTGCTTGACCTTTTCCCGCTTCATGCCGTTGCGAAGCTCAGGGATCATGCCGTTGTTGCGGTACTGTTCCATCACTGCCTCGAGGGGCTGCTGATAAGTGGCGGCGATGGCCTGAAGCCTCTGCACCACTTCGTCTTCGGTGACAAACACCTTCTCCTCTTCAGCGATCTGATCAAGGACAAAGATGCGAACCAGTTCGAGGCGGGCCTGATTGGCCAATTCCTCGTCCTTTTCCACTTCGGCGGTGGCATCTTCTTCGGATGTGCCTTCGCGCATCAACTCCATGACCTTGTTGCGAACGAGAGATTCCTTGCGACGCTCAAGCATCGACTCGGGAAGCTCCATCTCAACGGTGTCCGCCACCTTTTCGGCAAGAAGGTCTTCCTGGCGAGTGTTCTCCTCCGCCTCGTAACGACCTTCCATACCCTCACGGACCTTGTTGCGCAGGTCTTCTTCAGACTCGACACCGAGGCGACCGAAGAACTCTTCGTTCATCTCGGGGGCAACCAGTTTCTTGGCGTCCTTGACGGTCAGTTTGACATCGGCGGTTTTCCCGTGGTGCTCTTCCTGCGGGAAGTCATCGGGAACGGTGGCACTCTTCTCGATCACCGCATCGGCAGCAGCGCCGGCAAGGTCCTTGCCAAGCCCGGGAATCTCCATGGAGTCGATGAAGTCGTCGCCGATCTTCATCATCACTTCATCCCGGGAGAAGATGGACTCGCCATCCGCAGTCAAATCCAGATTGACGACCACAAAGTCGCCCTCTGCCTGGCTGCCCACTTCCAGAGGCTCAAGGGTGCTGGCCTGCTCGGAGATGCGCTCAATCTCGGCATCGACGTCGCTGTCTTCCACAGTCTTCAACTGGGAATCGACCTCGACACCCTTGTACTCGGGCAGGTCGAAGGTCGGCTGGACATCGAAGACCGCTTCGAAGGTGAAGGGGTTCTCGGTGGAAAACTCGATGTTTTCGAATTCGGGAAAACCGATGGGGGTGTAATCCGCGTTTTCCATCTGCTCGGAGACGGAACGGTTGATGAGGTCTTCGCGCACATCCTGCTCGATGTCCTTGCCAAACTTGGCCTTGATCATCTTCAGCGGTGCCTTGCCCTTGCGGAATCCCGGCAACATGACATTGGACTTCAGCTGCTTGAACTGGGTCTCCAGTTCGGCAGTGACGGTCTCAGGGGCAATCGTGATGGACATACGCTTGCGGCAGGGGCCCTCGTCGGCCACTTCCACGTTGCTGGAAATAAAGTCCTGGGACTCGGAGGTCGCATTGTCGACTCCGGTGTCCTCGGTGGCGGAGGTATTCATAGCAGTATCTTCCGTCTCGGGGTTCTCGACCCCGTTCGTGTCTTCATTCATGAGCGGCCAACGGCTCCTTGTCGTTCCGGCATACTAAC
>JAPOLY010000076.1 GCA_029976805.1 bacterium | reverse complement strand
GGATCATGCAGTTTCAATTGGGGTTTCACAAACGGATGAAAATCATTGGTACCAAAGTAGGACTCACACCCCTCCGCAAAATACTCTTTGGCATCTGTGAGTGCGTAATGACGGGTGGTCCTGCCATTCATGTGCATCACCTTTTCATAGTTGCCCTTCTTCACCGCCTTGTCGAAGGCCGCATTGATGCCCGAATGATCAAAGCCCAGAAATTGGTGATGCCAAGCGTGAGCCATTTCGTGAAGCATTACCCACGGTTGAATGTTGGAACGCTTCAGTGAAACAAAGGAGCGCGCCTGGGGAATATGCACACACAGAGCCAGATCCTCTGCATGACCGTTGTTCTTTAGCCACTGACGGCTGGGGTGATACTGCATACCCTTGAGTTTCGGGTGGTCCAGGTCGAGAACGATGACTACCTGGCGTAACTCCTGAATCCGATTTTCCGGAAGAACCCAGGTCAGATCCCGAAGCTGCATTTCAGCCAGAGACAGTGCCTCTTTCGCCAACTCCGGCTCCTGTTTCAACAGCGACTTGTCGACGCGGATCTTCCAGCCTTCCACTATTTGGATTTCGTGTGTTTCTGCCGATGGAAGAGTAGTGAGGCAAAGGGTCATGATCAGGGTCAGCACTGCGGTCTCCTTGAATCTCTGGATTTAAGCCCATTTCAAGCCCTAAGAGAGGCCGGGTCAAATCCGCTGTCCCCGATTGACCAAGGAAGATCGCCGATTACCTTGGAGATCGGCTCCTATCAGGAAATGGGGACTCTCATGCTCCTTCGTCTTTCAATCTCGACCTTTCTTTCCGTGCTTCTTCCCTTTGTTGCGATCGCTGAGGAGCCCAATGCCCTCACTCCATCGCAATCCGCTGCAGGCTGGGTCAGTCTCTTCGACGGAGAATCCCCACGTGGCTGGAGAGGCTATCGCAAGGACGCCTTCCCCAAGCAGGGCTGGTTTGTGGAAGACGGCTGGCTGAGGGTGATCAAGGCGGGCGGCGGTGGCGATATCGTGACCGTCGATCAGTTCGACGATTTCATTCTCGAAATGGAATGGAAAGCCGGCAAGGGTGCCAACAGCGGCATCATGTACCTGACCAACGAAAACAACGGAGCCCCCTACGAATCTGCACCGGAATACCAGGTTCTCGACATCGATGACCTGACCAGTTCTGACAGCACCTCCGCCGGAGGTCTCTATGGCCTCTACTCGCCGATGAACAAGAAACAGAATCCCACCGGAGAGATCAATCACACCCGCATCGTCCATTGCGGCGGCTATATCGAACACTGGCTCAATGGCGTTCGGGTTCTGAAGGCCAAAATCGGTTCTCTCGACTGGAACCGTCGCGTGGCCAACAGCAAGTTTGCCGCATGGAAAGATTTTGGCACCGTCAAAAAAGGTCACATCTGTCTTCAGGATCACAACGACAGTGATCTCTGGTACCGCTCCATCAAGATCCGCGAGATTCCGGCCACTGAGCGCTGGAGATTCACCGGCGAAAACGAGTTGCTCTTCAATGGCCGCAATCTGGATGGCTGGGATGCGTTCCTCAATGGCAGTGAAACCAAAGATCAGGTCTGGTCTGTCAAAGACGGCATCCTGACCTGCAAGGGAACTCCCGCCGGATACATCTACACCCAGAAGGATTACCAGGATTTCGTTCTCGAACTCGACTGGCGCTGGGACCCGGTCACCAAAAAAGAGGGCAACTCCGGGGTGCTCTTCCGGAAGATCGGCGAGCACAAGGTGTGGCCGCGCAGCATCGAGGCGCAATTGATGTCCAAAAATGCCGGCGACTTCTGGAATATCGAGAAGTTCGTCATGACCACCGATCCCGATCGCACTAATGACAGGAACACCAAAAAGACGGAGATGGCGGAGTATCCTGTCGGTGAGTGGAACCGTTACGAGATTCACTGCATCGGTGGAGATGTGACCCTGATCGTCAATGGCAAGGTGGTCAACAAAGCGACCGGATGTGAACAGGTGGCCGGTCCCATCTGTCTGCAGTCGGAAGGGACTCCGATTCAGTTCCGGGATATCCGCATCCACGCACCCTAGAGGTCAGCGGTACCGCTTCTGCATTTGATCGATGAAGGACCCCTCCAAAAAGGGACCATCCTTACTGAAGGGCTTTTCACCCCGCTCTCGCTGAAATCTTCGGGCGGTGAGAATCTCATTCCAGAGATGGGTGGCGTAACTGCCCTGTAACTCGTCCACGCTTTCGCGGAATGTCTCATCAAAATGGTCACGCCAGCGCGGGGCTTCCACCGGATAAAAACAGCTGACCGGCTGGGCCTGATCGAGAAGCCCTGCATGTTCAAGGGATCGTGTCAGACCTTTGGGCCCTCCCGATTGACCCCAGCGGAGAAGGTCGCGTCGGTTACCGCGCAGGTTCCGGTTGATCCACTTTCGACAGCGATCGCGAAAGGTATCCCAGGGAAGATCACGGTGGGGCTGGCGGCACGTCTCCGCAATTTCACAGGCGACCGGGTGCCCCTTCGGAAAGATGAGGACTCCCGTCGCCACCTGGCCTTCACCCTGAAGACCAAAGACGATTTCATTCTCAAACTCAAAGGGCCTGAGACAGATCATGTCCATGTCGACCCAACAGCCCCCCTGTCGGCTCAGCAGTTCCCAGCGAAACTGATCGGAGAAGATCGCCAGACTTTCCCTTACCCGATAGATCTGATCTTCGGGAATGATCTCTGATGCATCCCGAACCACCGTGCCTTCAGGAATATTGCCGACGCTTCCATAGGTGTAGAGATGGAAGGGATGGCCATGAAAGAGAAAGGACCGAATGCACAAAGCCTCCAGCTCCGACAGGGAATCACCGATCCAGAGTGACTGAACCGTGATCACTCTCTCGTCCCCTCAACCGGTTGGACCCATTGAAAAATGGGCCGGGCCACAAGGACGATCAAAATCAGTCCGACTGCAAGAGGGGCATGGTATGGGTCTTTGATCACAAAACTGTAACCGGCATAGACCGCCAGAAGCACTCTCACGAGAGGCACCCACGGATACCAGGGCACCCTGAAGGGTCGCGGTGTCTTCGGTTCTTTTCTTCGCAGCAGAAAAATGGTGATGGCGGTCGGAAAATCCATGATCAGCACACACATGCCGTTGAGCAGCAACAGGTATTCTTTTTCAACAGCACTGACCGCAACCATCAGCAACAGGGCCTGCAAGATCAACGCCGGACGCGGAGTTCCACTCTCTGAAGTCGTCCCCAATTTTGTCGGCAATTCCCGGTCCCTGGCCAATCTCCAAATGACTCGGGAAGAAACCTGTAGACAACTACTCAAGGTCGGAATCAGCACCAGTACGAAGACCGCATCAAACATCAATGCTGCCGAATCACCGAAGAGCACCCGGGCGGTATGGGTCCCCAGATCCGGAATCTTCTCCCCATCGGGTCCCAGCATTTGTGCCGCGGGAGTCGCCCAGACAAAGACGGTATTGACGAGAAGATAGAGAACCGTGATGACCCCCAGGCCAAAGATCAGGGCTCGTGGAATATTGCGCTCTGGCTGATCTACATCTCCTGCCATCAAAACGATGGCGTTGTATCCGGCAAATGCAAATCCGGCGATGATGCTGGCGAAGAAGATCTGTTCAAACCAGTGGGCTACCGAGCCCCCTGTTTCACTCTCCGCTGAGGAAAACAGGGCTTCTGAAAGGGTCGTCGACGTCTCTTCGCCAAAGCCCAATGCAGTCAACCCGGCGAGGATAAAAACCAGAATCAAGGCGACCTTGATGACGGTCATGAAATTGTTGAAGAGCACTCCCGTCTTCAACCCTCGCAGGTGAATGCCGAGGATCACGACAATGGACAGCAGCGCCGCCCATTTTTCATCAACCACCGGAAACAGATTGGAGAGGTGCTTCCCCAAAGTTCCGGCGACAAACGCACTGCCCACCGTCCATGCACAGGGGCCAGAGATGATGCCAAAAACATAACTCGCCAGTGGACCCAGGGCCCGTCGCAGGTAGACCACCTCTCCCCCGCTGCTGGGAATCATCGCTCCCAGTTCAGCAGTGGTCAGCGCCGAGGCAAACGCCAGCAGTCCGGCCAGAAGCACGGCGGCCAGAACCGCCCAGCCCTCTCCCAGATCCGGAGCGAAATAGCCACTGGTGGTGAAAACTCCTGCACCGACGACAGTGGTGAAAACCACCACTGAAGATGAGAAGAAACCCAACTTGTTATTTTGAGGGTTGGACATGATTCCCTTGTGGCCGCTTCTGGGAGTAACGGTAAAATCCTCTGAGTTCAGGAGGACGATTGGACACACCCCAATACCCGGGATTTTGCCCTCAAAAACACCTGGGGGGTACCGCCGGCTGCTCAGTCTGGTCAGGAATATGGCAGGAGAGTACTCCTGCCATCTTCAAAGCTCATTCACCGGGCCGTGGCTGGCAGCAGGAAAAAGACGCTCTGGATCAGGCCCAACAGTTGGATCTTCCCCAGGGTATCGCCACCCCGCTGATTCTGGATAGCAGGTCGTCTCCCCCGGCATTGATCCTGACTCCCGTCACCGGATTCAACATGGCCCACCACTCTTTCTCCATGGCAGATTGGGCTCAGGCCCAGCGGCTCGCGGCCCGTTTTCTGAAAAGATGGCAAAGCCAACCCTTCGAAGACAACGATCCCCTGCCTCTCGACCAGGCTTTGTTACAAAGGTTGGAAAACTGGATTTCAAAAGGTTCCGACTGTCTTTCAAAATCTGAGATCGCAGTCGCTCGCGGTCGGCTTGGTGACGGCAGTCTCTTTCGCGGTCACAGCAGGGTTCCCTGCCATCAAGACTTCCAGCCCCGCAATTGGCTTTGGAATGGTCAACAATTGGGAGTCATCGATTTTGAACATGCTCACCCCGACCATCCCGCATTCGACTGGGTCCGACTCGAATTGGGGTTGTGGCAAAAGATGCCAGAATTGAGAGACGAGTTTGTCGAGGAATGGGGAGGCCTACCGGATTGGGCATCCCGAGAAGCACTCGATGCCATCATTGGTATTCATGCGATCGGCTCGATCGTCTGGGGTCATGCTCACAAGGATCGTGAGTTTGTTTTTGAAGGACGCAGAGTTCTCGACGAATAAATCAACGCTGGCTCAGCGGTCGTCGGAGGTCTCCATCTGGTCGAGCAATTCCAGTTCCCGCTGGGCACTGGCATATCCCGGCGACCTCTTGAGTACATCCTGCAACTGTTTGCGCGCTTCGTCAGTACGTCCCAGCAATCTCAAAACCCGGGCACGGGTCACCTGGTGAATCGGTACCGGCCTTCTTTTGAAAATTCCATCCAGTTCCTCGAGCGCTTTTTCCAAATCGGAGACGGCACGAGACTCATTCCCCTTGGCGCGATAGATCTCCGCCCTGCGCTGATACCAGGGCGCCTTGAGGGAAGCCTCGAGCAACTTCTCATCGACCAGTTTCATGGCGATGTCGTAACCACCGCTGGCGGTTTCGGAACGTATCCGTGCAATCACCAGCAGAGAACTGTCGATCCCCGAATCCATCCCCTGACGGTAGATTGCTGCAGCAAGGCCATGGGCACCGCGACGTTCGTAAAGATCACCGAGACGCAAAGTCTTCGCCAAATCGGGTTCCAGTGAATGGACTCTTACCAGATCAACGATGGCTCCATCGATCTTCCCCAATCGGAGTCTCAGATCCGATCGTTCATCGAGCGCTTCCACCAACAGTTTTCCCGAAAACCCGACAACCTGATCGAGCATCTTCAAAGCCTTGTCCTCATTGCCGGAATCACGCAGGCACAAAGCCCGCTCCAGTAGCTCTTCCTCTGGATCGATTCCCAAACCCCGCGCCCAATTCAGATCCTGTAACGCAAGGTCAGGTCGACCGTGCTTACGGCACAACTTGGCACGAATCAGATAGAGAGGCCCCGGGTCATTGCTGATTTCGATCTGCTTGTTGATCCGATCCACATCGACGTGGACCCCGTCATGGGCAGAAAGCAGGCCGATGGGCATCGTCAGTGCCCACACAAGAGCCCACCCCCAAAGAGGAAGACCAGGGTTCTGCCTGCGGTGATCGTTCGCCGAGTTCATTTCGATCCTTCTTGGGTCCACGGTTTCAGGGAAACCCACTTGTTCTTCAGACGCCAGGCATCCTGACTTCGGTTGTCAGAAACCTCTTCCAGAATCCAGCCGCCTGCCCCTTCTGCCGGAGCCAGAGATCTGCTCCTGAGGGAACGCTGAATCGTCGCCAATTCGTTCCAATGGTCCTCGACGACCACCCACACCGTTTCCGATTCGGGAACCCGTTCCTCCACCCAACCGGCGAAATCTCCTGCGGGGGTCTCCGCTGTACGGATGGGCACAATCCAGATCAGCTGGATCACCGAGACACTGAACAACAGTAAAAGGATTCTCGACAACGCACCCGCAGACAAGACCCTGCAACGGTTTTCTGGAACCAGTGCGATCCCCAGCGTCGCCAGCGACCACGCCGTGATTCCCCAAGCAGCGGAGAGAGTCAGAACCGCCTCATAGGTCCCCCACCAGACTTCATAAAAGACCCCCACCGCCCCCAGAGACAGAAGGATTCTCAACAGGACGCTGAAGATGCGGATTCCCAGACCCTCCTGACAGGAAACCAGAGAGGTACCGGCCCAGAAACAGAGGATGGGCATCAGCGGCAGCAGATATCGCGGCTGGGTATCAGGCCAGAAGAAAAAGATCAGCGAGGGAACACCCAGGCTCGCCAGAATCGCCGCTTTCGGCCAGTGCTTCTTTTGCCAACTGGAGAGCCAGCGCTTGGGTTCAAGCAGAACCAGCACGGCGGGAATCATGCCAAGGACAGAGCCGAGTGCAAACTCCAGCATATGTCGGGGGCTGAAGAGAGCGGCCTCGCCTTTGCGATTTCTCAACGTCTCCGATTGCCAGTAAGACAGCACATCCATCTCCGCAAGCCGATTCTGCACCAGCAAATACCAGAGGCCGAGGGACGTGCCCATGAAGAGAGGAGGCCCCACTGAAAAGACCAGTCCGCGAAGGCTGTAACCATCCCGCAGAAAACGGCACAGAATCAATCCCGCCACAAAAGGCAGTGCTGCGGGCCCCTTGGCAAAACCGGCGATCAACAGTCCGCCACAGGTGAGGAAGAGATGCCGGACTTTCCACTCCCGGTCCAGCATTCCGAGGGCATAGACAGCGATGCCCAGAGTCAGCATCAGATCCGTTTCCCCGATCATCGCTTTCTTCTGCATCTCGATGGAGGAAACGAACAGAAATGAAGTCAGCAGTCCGCCCTCAGTGCCGCCCCACCGACGACCGAGGAAAAACAGCACGACCGCAAGACCCACAAAGGAAAGGTAGGCGGGAATCCTCACTGCCAGCGGATTGACCTCCCCGGTCACAAAGCTGGAGGCCGCTACCGCCCAAGGATATCCGGGGGGCTTGTTCAGATAAGGCTCACCCCAGACTGTCGGCACTACTCCATCGCCACTGGAGATCATTTCGCGAGCAGCGATGGCTCGACGACCTTCTTCCCCCTTGAACTCACCGAGGCCGAGACGCCATGCGGTGCCGATCAGGATCAAGACCATCAAAATCAACAATGCTGGCACGCCGTTCAGGCGTGCCAGCATTGCTTTCTCATCTGCAGTACCCACAGGTTGCATCGAAACCTTTCAGGAAAAATCAGCGCGCGATATCGCTGACCACTTCTCCTTCGATCACGGTTCCCAGGCAGTGGCTGGTGTACTCGAACGGGTCTCCATCAAAGAGAGCCACGTCTCCATCCTTGCCGACCTCGAGGGAGCCGACACGGTCGCCAATTCCCAAAAGGGCAGCGGCAGAATGGGTAATCAAACCCAGTGCATCACGGAACTCACAGCCATAGGCACAGGCGATGGCCGCTTCCCAAAGAACCACGCGGGTTTTGGGAACATAGGATTCGTAACCACTGCCCATCGCGACCGGTACTCCTGCAGCAATCAGCTTGGCAGCAGTCTCCATGCTGGCGTTCTTGCCGGCACCGGAAGAGCGCATCATCGTCGGATGCAGAATCACCGGAATCCCCTGCTTCTTCAGCGGCTCGACGAAGTCGTAACACTCCGCTCCCCCCTGAAGGATCACCGGAATCTGCCACTCCTTCTGCAATCTCAGAACATTCTGGATATCCACCGAAGAATGGGCATTGATCATCAACGGCATTTTTCCATCGAGGATCTGACCCATCGCTTCTTTGCGCAGGTCACGGGCGGGGGCGTCCTTTTCTTCATCCGCTGCGGCTTTGGCCACCTTCTCTTGGTAGGCCTTCGCCTCGATGAACTTCTGTCTGAGCATCGACATCTGCTTGGCACGGGTTCCCGGGCTTTCCTTGCCACTGCGCAGTGCATCCGATCCCAAAGTAGCCGCCACCATCGACTGTCTCTGCACCACGGCATCGTCGACGCTGTTGCCCCGGGTTTTGACGATGAAGGTTTGTCCGGAAATCAACTGTCCAGGAGCATGTCCGGTGTGGAGGGTGGTGACTCCGAAGGAGCGCACCCAATCGATCAGCGGCTCGCGCGGGTTGTAGGCATCCAGAGCTGCCAGCTCCGGTTGCATCGGCGAAGAGCGTTCGATGTGATCGGAATCGTGATCGATGTTGAGCCAGCCAGCGAGACCCACCACAGAGCGGGCATCGATGAGACCCGGAGTCACGACCTTGCAGCGCTTCTCGGGAGTTCCTTCCGGAACTTCCACAGCCGAAGCGGGTCCGACAGCACTGATCTTGCCATCGATGATCAGGACGACCCCATTCTCGATCGGGTCTTGCCATTGGCCCTCGGCGGTCTTCGCCATGGTATGAACGGTATCTCCATAGATAGCGATGTTTTGCGCCGACAACTCCGGATTGCCTGCGAAGAGCAGGATCAGTGCCAGGAATGAAATCAGGGTTGTTTGGATTTTCATTAGTGATCCTCCCCGCCACAACAGTTGTAGGCGGTATCGTCACCCGCTCCACGCCCACCGATGGCAAAGAGAAGATGCTCGGGGTTTGTACGATCAAACACCTGCTTCCCTTCCACCCATGTTTCGAGGATCTGGGTATAAACACTGAACGGGTCTCCGGAAAGAACAGCGAAGTCAGCGTCTTTGCCCACCGCGAGGGAACCGGTTCGATCCGCAAGCCCGAGCATTTCGGCACCGGAGAGGGTCAGGGCGCGCAGTGCGCCTTCGCGGGACATTCCCGCCCGGACTCCGAGAGCAGCGGATCGCAGAAACAGGCGGCTGTCTGTAATCCAGTCGTCGGTATGGAAGGCGACGTTGACCCCTTCGTCCTCCAGCACGGCTCCATTTTCCAGCTTGATATCCCGGGCTTCCAGCTTTCCACCCGGTGAATCGACGACGATCAGCGAGCAGGCGGCGTCGGCAGCGGCAATCTCCTTGGCGACTTTCCAGGCATCGCTGACATGGTGAAGCACCACCTCAAAACCGAACTCCTTCTTGAGTCGCAGCACGGTGAGAATGTCGTCGTGGCGATGGGTGTGGTGATGAACGATGCGCTTGCCCTCGAGAGCCTCAACCAATGCTTCCATGCGCAAGTCCCGTTCAGGCATCTTCTCCGGATCTCCCTCGGCGCGGGCGATCTTGGCTTGATACTCCTGAGCCTTGACGTAGGCCTGACGCACCAGTGATGCAGACTTGGCCCGGGTTCCAGGGAAAGGAGCAGAGCGCTGGGAGTTGGTTCCGTTGGCCATCTTGAGGCCACCCATCGGCCAGCCACTGGCATCGTGGACCAGAAGATCTTCGACGGTGCCCCCATCCCGAAGTTTCAGGTACGTGGTGCGACCACTGATCAGGTGTCCCGATCCCGGCATCTGATTGACGAGCGTAAGGCCACCTGCGCGTGCGCGCATGAAACTGGCGGAACGGACGTCGACCGAATCGAGCGTGTGACACTCGGGCTGGATCGGCTCGGAGCTGTCGCCGCCCCCTCCCCAACCGATATGGCTGTGGGTGCAGATCAACCCGGGAATGATGGTCTTGCCAGTGACATCGATGCGCACGGCCCCATCCGGGATAATGACATCCTTCACCGGTCCGACCTGTTCAATCTTTCCATCGCGAACGAGAAGTGTCCCCTCCTCAATCACCTCAGAAGAAACCGGAACGATGCGTGCACCGACAAAGGCCTGGACATCCGCAGCACTGGTCGAGGCTGAGAAAAGTAAACACAGCATCAACAGGGAGCATTGCAGGAAGATCCTGTTTTGAACTCGAAAATGGAGTGACATGGGCACCCTTTCGAGAACCACCTGGGTTCTGTTTGCTTGAATGAAACGTCAACAATGACAAGGTTTGAAGATATCCGAGGGGCCTTCTGGAAGGAAGCATCGTCAGCGATTCAGGGTTATAATCAATGCTGGTTCTGATCAGCGATGATTCGAAGCGATGATTCGAAATTGCATTGGGAGGTGCTTCAAATGCAACAGGTATGGAAACTGACCCTATTTCTGATCGTCCTGTGCTGTACCCCCACCCCCGCCAAAGCCGATTTCGATTACCCTGACTTCACCGATATGACCGGCCTGACCACCGTCGGCAATGCCAGTCAATTCATCAATCGTGTACGCCTCACCGTCTCTGCCATCACACAGGTCGGTGCACTCTACACCTCCGAACCCCAATCGGTCGGTCAGGGATTTGACACCACTTTTCAGTATGCAATTTCACCGATCACCGGAGGAGCGGATGGCATGGCCTTTGTCATCCAGAATGACTCGGCCACGGCCCTTTTTTCCAATGGGGGTCAGTTGGGTTATCACGGGATGGCCCGCTCTCTCGTGGTCGAAATCGATAACTACACCAATGGAAACTGGGCAGACCCCGCCGGCCACCACCTTTCCATTCACGGCTTGATCGGACAGCCCAACTCCGCCGACGAAATCACAGCCAGTCTCGGTGTCGTCAGCGTCAGCGTGACCGGCCTCCACACCATGCGAGTCCGATACGACGGAACCACCTTTGAGGTTTACCTCGACGACCTCGACAATCCCCTGATGTCCGTGGACCTGAATCTTTCAGAGTACCTGGAGGGTGACGAAGCTTGGGTCGGCTTTACCGGAGCCACCGGCGGATTGACTCAGGCTCATGAAGTTTTCAGTTGGTCGATGACGACTTCTGGCCAGGTGGGAACACCTTTCACCCGCGGAGATCTCAACCTCGATGGATCGGTCAACCTCCCCGATGCCATCTATGGATTGAGTTCCCTCTTCGTGCCCGGATCACCCTTCCCGGGCTGTGCCGATTCAGCAGACTGCAACGATGACGGCAGTTTCAATCTTCCCGATGCGGTGTTCTTGCTGAGTGCGCTCTTCGTCCCG
>JAPOLY010000109.1 GCA_029976805.1 bacterium | reverse complement strand
GATGGCGATCGTCGTTCTCACCCTCGTCGGCTGTAACAACGACCGTGTCTTGCCACCGCCAACCGAAGCCGAGTTCTCGACCGGTGCATTCTCGGTACCGTTCCCCTCGGATGTCTTCATGACTTACGCGGCGCTCAATGAGTTCTCCCTGATCAGCAACGGTGTTCCCGATGCGGAATTCACCAACACGCCGATCATTCCGAGTGCAGAGGATGCCAGCGACACCGGTGACGTTCTGGTTGCACAGGGATTCCTCGACGGATTCTCGGTGACCAGCCCCATGCAGTTGGATTTCACCCACAATCTGGATCCGACCTCCGTGGTCGGTGGCCAGTCGGTGCGCGTCTTCGAGATTGCGATTTCCCCTCCGAGTCTCTCGGTGGCAAATCCGGCGATCGTTGCACCCATTGCCATGCCCGCACAGATCATTCGTGAGTTGCAGGCCGATTCCGATTACACCGTGACGATGGCCCGCAGCGTGGGTTATCAGATGGTGGTGCGTCCGCGCGTGCCGTGGCCCGCTTCTGACAATGTCAGCCTCGGCGGACTCAGCCGCGGAATCATGGTTGTCGTGACCAATGACGTGCGTGACTTCCGTGGAAACCCGGTGATTCGCTCCGATCAGTATGATCGCATGGCCAACGGAATCCCGTCCGCTACCGGGGTGGATTCCATCGATGGCTTCGCCGACGCGGTTGGCGCAATGGTGGGCAACAGCCTGCTTCTCCTCAGTGGCCAGGGCATCAATCCTGCGGACGTGGTGGTAACCAATACCTTTACCTGCCAGAGCGTCACCGACGTGGTGGACTCCGCAGTGGACCAGACTTTGGCTTTGGCGCCGTTTACAACGACAGAGCGACGTGTGCCCACACTGGGTGGGAATCCGGTCCCCGGATTTGACAATGTTGCGGATTATCTCGTCAACACCGGGGTGATCGGCCCTGATGATGTCGGTGCACTTCCGTCCAACCCTAGTTTGAGTCAGGCCACCATCACCCTGCCGAGTTTTTACCCGGGAGATTCCACTCCAGCGGGTCAGCTGGAGGCTATTTCCGGATATCTGACGAATTCAGACGGGGGAGTGGTTTATCAGGAAGCTGCACTAGGTGCATCCAACCCGGCTTACCCCAACCGGTACGACATGGATCTTGCGTTGCAGCCTCAATCCTTTGAAACCCCGGTTCTGATTGCCACTCCCAGAAATAACGAAGGGGTGGAGTTGCCAGGACCATGGCCGGTGATCATATTCCAGCATGGAATCACCCGCAGTCGCTTTGACATGACTGCCTTTGCTCCTGCTTTCTGTGGTTTCGGCTTTGCAGTGGTTGCCATGGATGCGCCCTTGCATGGAACCGTCACCGAGAATCCCTATGCTGCGCAAGTGGGCGGGCTGACTTCCGCCTTCGAGTTTCCGGGAACGGAAAGATCGTTTGGAATTGATTTTATCAATAATGAAACGGGAGAGGCCGGCCCGGATGGTGAGGAGGATCCATCTGGAACCTACTTCCTCAACTTCCCCAGCTTGATCAGTTCCCGTGCTGTCTGGACTCAGGCGGTCTGTGATCTTGCTGCCTTGACGGAGGCTCTGCCAAGTTGGGATATCGATGGGGACGGCATCGCCGACTTCTCCAATGAGATCTTCTATGTTGGCCAGTCTCTCGGTGGACTGATTGGATCGACTTTCCTGAGTGCCATGGAGCCCGGAACGATTCTCGGAGCAGAGCTCAATGTGGCCGGGGGGCATATCGCCAAGTTGCTGGAAAATTCCCCCAACTACAATCCGCGCCTGGTTGCCTTCTTCGAGGATCAGGGAGTTGTGCAGGGAAGCACCACCGCAGAGCAGGCGCTAAATGTCATCTCTGCCATCGCTGACGGAATTGACCCGATCTGTCATGTTCGCAGGGCAGCTGCCAACACCAATCTTCATATGAGTTTTGCGGTGGGAGGAAACAGCGCAGATAACAAGTTCGGGTATTTCCCTCCAGACCTGGTCGTGCCAGTGGATTCTCTGGGAACCGGCTTCTATGCCGATTACCTGGGAATGCCTATTTCCGCAATTCCGACTTCAGGAAGTACAGATCCCCGAATCTACACCGGCCTGGTAGAACCGAGTTATCTGGGTGGAGGATTTCCGATGGCCAGGATAGCTTCCATCCCCAAGGGAGTCGCTCCGCCTTTGACTTCTGGAGAAGCGGTCGTTTTCCCCACCAATCTGGCTGCCCCCAGCAATGAGTTCAGTTCTGACCTTTCGGTTCATTACACCGAGGGTGATCATGGAGTCTTTGCCAATCCCGTTGCAGCAGCGGGACTTTCGATGCAGTTCGGAGTTTTGACCTATTTCAATGGTCTTCGCGGACCCAATCCATTTACAGTGTTGAACAATCCGCCGACCAACTTCCCTCCAGAGCAGCAGGCTGTGATTGATGACAGTGATGTCAGTTACATGGTTGAAGCGGGCGAGACGGTCGTGGGTGAGGTGACGATCTCTGTCACTGGAGATGCTTCCAACCCGGTTACGGCCACATTTGATACTTCTGCGGGCTCTGGCGACCTTGCCGCTGCCGCTGCCGCTTTTGGAGCACACCACTTTAATTGGTACCAGGTAGTTCACTCCGACGCACTTCCTCCCAATGCTCCCAGCGATGACCTGGGAAGTGTGGGGGCGACGGTTTCTGCTCCGCGCATCAGTCCGCCCTCCGGAGGCTCGGGTCAATCTGCGATTAACGCCCGGGACGGGGTCTTTGCCGATGACATTCGTCTGCTTTGGAATGAAACTCAGGTTGCTCCCAGCGAGTACACTGCAGATCAAACTGATGTAGGTGCCTTCTATACTGTGACGGAGTTCACAGATAATCCCACCGCTCCGGCACCTCCCGGTGTCAGTGCGGCAGTTGGAGATCCAGCCCAGCAAACCGAACTCTACTATGAGATCGGTCCATGGGTGGGAGACGTCTCTTCTTTGGGTGAAGCTGTCGAGATCCGTGTCTGGCTGGTAGCAGTGGATATTGCAGGTAACCCTGTCCGTTACTTGCGCGGATTCACCTACAAGCAGGGACAGACCTCCTTTGTTTCTACTCGCCAGGTGATTTCGGGAATTGCAGAGATGCCCGGCTCCCCCGCTGCAACCGGGGATGACCTTCTCGGTTTCTGATCGACTTTCATGCCGTTGGAAGGGGAGTGTTCCATTCTGGAACACTCCCCTTTTTTAATCTGAAGCTCCAAATCGTCTAAAGCAAGGTGGCTCTTTTGAATTCCACGGAAGCTGGATCTTTCTTGCTGACCCTCCTCTCGGATATTCATGAGAAGTGTCAGAGCGATGAGGTTCTGCGACTTCGATCATCAGGGATCTCCCAGTGGTCGGTCGGTCAACACTGCGAACACATCCTCAAGGCAGATCGATTGAATCTTCGTGCAATAGAAATGTTGATGAGAGGTGGGGGAGAAGCGATCGATTCATCCGCGAGTTCCCATCCGGTGCTCGAATCCGGTGAGATTCCCCGGGGGGTGGCCGAGGCTCCCGGTTTTGTCATGCCGGAAGAAGAACCTGCTTCAAAAGTCCTGGTTCCGTTGGCAGAAAAGGTTCTCTCCGGCTGGAGTGAAAAACTGAAGGAACTGGAAGGCTGTACCGGTACCGAAGATTACATGACGAGGGGAATTCCCCACCATGAGATGGGCCTTCTGGATATTCCCACCTGGATCCGATTTGCGATGATTCACACCCGACACCATGTCGACATCGCCGCAGAAATCCAGAGCAGTGCCTGAGTGGTCAACGAATCGGTTTGATCATGGGGCGAACGATGTCCCGGCCCAGTCGATGGCACAGGCGGTCACGGCACGGATGATTCTTGCCATGAACTCAAAATCGAGAGTTTCGATGGTATCGCTGTCTTCATGGTAGTGGGGATTCCGGAAGTTCGCGGTATCGGTCAGCATGATGGCGTCAAGGCCTGCTTCCCAGTAGGGGGAGTGGTCACTGCGCGCTGCATCGGCGAAGAAACCTGAAATCCGGTTGGCGCTGTAATACTTCAGTTGCGGCTCATAGGCATCGATGTGGGCTTCGATCCGGTTTCCCAGCCAGCCGGATGAAAAGTTGCCGGCAACGAGGATGAAATCTCCGGTATGGGGCAGGTCCGCCAGAAAGGGGATGCGTATCGGAGCACCCTGACTGCCATCCTGCGTATCGGTGTAGCCGATCATTTCAAAGTTGATCAGGCCGACGAACTCCTCTTCAGGCTCGGCGAGAATCTGTTCGACATGATGACGGCTACCCAACAGTCCGACTTCTTCGCAGGCATACAGGCAAAAGCGAACAGTGCGCCCGGTTTCCAGGGTAGAAAAAACCCGGGCGGCCTCGAGGACGCCGATCACTCCGCTGCCATTGTCGTCTGCTCCCAGGTTTCCGACGCTGTCAAAGTGGGCTCCGATCTCGAGGATCTGATCCGGTTCAGAATGGCCGACTTTTTCCACGATGAGGTTGGCGTTGCCGGGATACCGAGGGAGATCGAGAGGTTCACGGATTACCTGATACCCCCAGTCTTCGAGCTTGCGAGTCAGGAAGTCGATGGTGGCCGCTGTTTCTTCCGGTTTCCAACAGGCCCGCGAGCCCAACTCCAGAAACGAAGATAATTCCTGTTCACAGCGATCAGGCGTGATGGAGGAAATCGGCTCTGCGATCTGTGGCTGGCGTTGAACCGCTGCACAGCCACTGCAAAGAAGACTGGCGAAACAGAGCAGGATGAAAAGGGATCTGAGGAGCGGGCGATCAGGCTGCAGGTTCATGATGGGGATCCTTCCCCGGTCTTCGCGGCAGGGGGTTGCCACAATTCCACCCGGTGCCCCTCGGGGTCGGTGACCCAGCCGAAGGTGCCATACTCATTCGACTCGACCTTGTCGTCGACGTCGCAGCCCATTTCGCGTAACTGGTCCACCATGGCCTGCACATCGCGGACAACGAAGTTGACCATGACCTGATTCCGGGAGTCTCCGAAGTACTCCGTGTCCTGGGGAAAGGCACTCCAGATCCCTGGAACCGGATTCATGCCCTGCGGAATTCCGGGGAGGACTGCTCCATGCCACTCCGGCTCGATGGGCAGACCCAAATGCTTCCGGTACCACTCAGACAAAGTCTTGGGGTCTCCGGAACGAAGAAAGACACCACCGATACCCAGTACTTTTTCCATGGTTCTCCTCAAAGGCAGTCGGGATCTATTCCCCGATTCGAGTATGACACGAGGTTCATTCCTTGCTCAAGGTGACGCACGATCAACTGCGACTTTCATCCCACATACTCATTCCCGGTCCCACTGACTCCAAAGAACAGTTTTTGATAGATGAATTGGGGTTCCTCGGCATTTATTGAGAGTACGTAATCCACCGTGGCGAGGAAGGCTGCGGGATTTTTGAGGAAGAAATCCAGGTGTTTCCCGTCCAGGGAGATGCCATCGATTTCCAGTGAATTGGTCATTCCGATTGGAACCGTTCAACTGATGGGTGGGGACTCCATGAACCATATATTGATCCTTGGTGACGTATATCGCCAAATCCGTTTCGGTGCCTTCAAGTCGATGGCATTCCTTTCCATACTCCTGATTCTTGCCGGATGCGGCGGGGGTGGAGGTGGTGAGAATGTCGGACCTGAGCCGACTCTGGCCAGCTTCTC